>SLSP01000058.1 GCA_007130345.1 Thermoflexales bacterium | reverse complement strand
TTGCTGTTGGCGCTGGCCCAGAGCGCCCATCAACAGCGGCGCAGCAATGTTCAGCAGATCGTCCACTTGATCGGCCTCCAATCCCGTATTCTGCGCCACGCCCTGTGTGACGACAGGCTGCCGATTCCCCAGAACGTGCCGCAAAATCCCGGCCCCGTCCGCGGTTTGGGGATTGTTGAGAAAAGCCGCGACCCGTTCCAGAATTGAACCGTCGTGGTCTTCGGTCAAAGCCTGTTGGAGCGAGCGCGCGCCGGTGGGCCGGGCCGCGTTGTCGGATAATGCGGATACCAGCAGCGGCATCACCATCGACAGGGCCGAGCGGATCGCGTGTTCGTCCGCGCCAATCTGTCGGCTGATCCTGGAAAACCCTTCTTGAGATAATTGCTGCATCAACTGTTCTGTTAGAACATCCATTATAGCCTCCTAATAGCGTGCAATTTTAATCTGACGCAACCCCGCCTCCTCCGGCGGGAAGCCGATGCCGATGGCCGTGCCGACACTCAACACGGCGCTGTGCGCGCTTCCCGCGTGGAGGGCCGCCGCCGCTGTCCCATCGTGGATGAGGCTGATGTTGGGGCGTGCGCCCGCGCGCACCGCGACGGCCTCCGCCAGGAGCGGGCGGGCATCTGGCCCCAGGGCGCGCAGGGGCGTGTAGACGCCGTTGCCGATCAGTTCGCCCCCGCGCACGTAAGCCGCGATACTGAGCATAACTTCCTCTAGCCGGATGTCCGCTTCCGTTGCCGCCTCTGCCAACGTCGCGGCGATGTAGTCGCGCACAAAGGCCGGCTCGATGCCCACCGCCGCGTCGGGACGGTTCTGCCAGTTCCAGGGCGTGTGCCGCGTCGCCAACGGCGTGAGCGCGGTGATGTTGCCGTCCGTCAACTGCACCACGCCGCACTTGACCGAGGTGTGGCCGAAGTCGCAGCAGAGCGCGGTGGAAACGTCCGGCGGGAGATAGCGCGCCGCGCCGACCAGCGCCATATCGCGGGGATAGGGCGAAAGCGCAACCTGGAGCGTTTCGCCCAGGCCGGCTTCTGCCAGCAACGCGCGCGCCGCCGCGACGGTGCGCGCGCCCAGGTCGCCGCTCAGCACGCCGCCGCCGAGCCACACCTGGCGCACCGTGGCCCAATGCGCCCACTCCGCGTCCGTCCAATCGGCGCGGGCGGCGCGGTTGACAGCGTCGCCGCGATGCAGCGTGAGCAGGATGTAGCCGAGATTGCGCCCTAGCCGCCGCGCGATGGATTCGGCGGCGGCTTGCACGGCGGGATCGGGGCTGCTCAGGCAGGCGTCCACGTAGCGGGGCAGCTCGCGGCGCACCTCCGGGCTGTCGGGCGGCGCGTCGCGGAGCTGCGCGGGGAGTTCGAGCGCGGCGGCCTGCGCCTGCGCGTACCGGGTCACGGCCAGCGTCGAGAGCAGATGGTACGCCTGCTGCCCGCGCACCCCCGCGTCCACCGGGAAGCCCGGCAAGTCCACGAGGCGCACGCGATTGACCGAAACGGTCGGCGATGCGTGGGGGATGGCGGGCGCAGGCTGCACGTCTACCAGCTTTCCTGGCGGATGCGCTCTTCCTGATACCGATCCACGCGGCCTTGCTCTTCTGCCGGATGCCCCACCGCGATGATGCACAGGGCATGGATGTTTTCCGGCAACTCGAAGAGCTGCTTCACCGGCGGTTCGCGCTCCGGGTTCGTATGCACGCCGAGCCAGACCGCCCCCAGGCCCAGGGCGCGGGCCGCGAGCAGGATATTCTGCGTGGCGGCGGAGCAATCCTGCACCCAATACTTCTCCGTGATGTCGCTATCGCCGCAGACGACAAGCGCCAGCGGCGCTTCTTTGAGCATCTTGGAGTAGGGATGCACGTCCATAATCGCGTTGAGCCGCGCGCGCTCGCGCACGACGATGAAATGCCAGGGCTGCCGGTTGCTGGCCGAAGGCGCGCTCATCGCCGCCTCCAACAGCGTGCGGAGATCTTCCTCTGATACGGGTTCGTCCGTGTACTTGCGAACACTGCGCCGGGTGAAAATAGCTTCCAGTGCGTCCATGATGTTCTCCTTTTTTGGTGATGGGAAATGAGTGTATGCCTACAAGGCTGCGTTCACTGCGCGTCCCAATCTACGCCAGCCATTAAACCGGCGATGGACAAGTCTTCGTCTATTTCCGGCCAATGCAAACTGATGCCGCCCCCGCCAATTTCGTATTGCTCGCGCTGTTCTGGCATTGCCTCATATAACAGCGGAAACCAGATGAGGGGGACGCTGATGATCCGCCCGTCCATCAAGAATACGTGCATCATATCAGCATCGAATTGCACCATTTTGGCTAAGGCGGTCGTAGGATGGTAAGCGCGGCGAAATTGCACCTCTGCTCCAGATAGCTCAATTTTATGAGTACGTTCTAAGTCCTTGTTATTGCGTGTTGCGTATTGGTTATCGCCCTAATATTCGCCATATCGTGCCAGTCGCCCGCCGGATTGCCAAATCAAGCGGTTAGACGGGAATTTGGCAATCCCCTTGAAGCCGAGTGTGAAGCGTGGCGAAGGCTTGGTGAAAGTAATTGATACGCAACACGCAATAGTCTCACGCCTCCAACGGTATCTCCACCACCGTCGCGGCGATTTCCGCCTCCATCTCGGCGATGCGGGCGCGCAGGGTGGGGAGGATGTCATCCAGCGGGACAAACTCGCGTTCGGCGCTGTCGCGGCGCTTGAGTTCGACCGCGCCCTGTTTCAGCCCGCGCTTTGCCACGGTCACGCGCAGCGGTAGGCCGATGAGGTCAGCGTCGTTGAATTTGACGCCGGGACTCTGGTTGCGGTCGTCGTAGAGGACTTCGACGCCGGCGGCGGTCATCTCGGCGTAGAGGCGGTCGGCGATGGCGGTCGCGTCGCTGCCGGGAGGGCCGAGCGTGAGCAGGTGGATCTGGTATGGCGCGACCGTGATCGGCCAGACCAGGCCGTACTCGTCGTTATGGGCCTCGGCGACGCAGGCCAGCGCGCGCCCGATGCCGATGCCGTAGGACCCCATCACGATGGGATGCGGCTTGCCCTCGTGATCCAGGTAGGTCGCGCCCATCGCCTCGGTGTAGCGCGTGCCGAGCTTGAAGATGTTGCCCACCTCCACGCCGCGCTCGGCGCGCAGCGGATGGCCGCATTGCGGGCAGGCGTCGCCCTCTCCGGCGGCGGCGATGTCGGCCACGATGTCCGGCTGATAATCGCGCCCGCAGTTCACGTTGCGCAGGTGCGCGTCGGGCGCGTTGGCCCCGGCGACCAAGTTGGGCGAGGCGGCGACCGCGTCATCCACCACGATGAGCGCGTCCCGCACACCGATGGGTGAGCCGTAGCCCGGTTCGGCCCCAATCGCGCGGATTTCGGCCTCGGTCGCCGGGCGCAGCTCGGTGGCGTGGAGGGCGTTCGCCAGCTTCGTCTCGTTCACGTCCATATCGCCGCGCACGACGGCGAAGACGAATTGCGCGTGGGGCGTGGGATCGCTGATCTCGGCTATCACAAAGACGGCTTTGGCGGTTTTGGCGGCGGGGATGTCCAGGAAGGCGGTGAGGTCTTCGATGGTGGTGACGCCGGGCGTGGCGACCCGCTCGGTGGGGAGGGGGGCCTCGGCGGGGGCGGCGGGCTTCTGGAAGCGCGCGATCTGGCGGTTGGCCGCGTAGCCGCAACCGTCGCAGAGCAGCAGCGTGTCCTCGCCGATGGGCGTGAGGGCCATAAACTCGTGCGCCAGCGAGCCGCCCATCATCCCCGTGTCCGAGCCGACCGCGATCACGTCGAGACCGCAGCGGTGGAAGATGTTGAAGTACGCCTGGTAGTGCGCGCGGTACTGCGCGTCGAGGCCGGCCTCGTCCGCATCGAGGCTGTAGCTGTCCTTCATCGTGAACTCGCGCACGCGGATCAGGCCGGCGCGCGGGCGGGGGTCATCCCGCCACTTGGTCTGGAGGTGGTAGATGAGCAGCGGCAGTTGGCGGTACGACTCCACAATCTGCCGCGCCAAATCCGTGACGACCTCCTCGTGCGTCATCGCCAGCACCATCTCGCTGTCCTTGCGATCCTTGAAGCGCGCCATCTCCGCGCCGATCTGATACCAGCGCCCGGTCTCCTGCCACACCTCAGCGGGATTGACGACAGGCATCTTTAGCTCCTGCCCGCCGATGGCGTCCATCTCTTCGCGCACAATCTGCTCGATTTTGGCGAGGGCGCGGAAGCCCAGGGGCAGCGCGCTGAAAATCCCGGCGGCGAGTTGGCGGATGTAGCCCGCGCGCACCAGCAGTTGATGGCTGACGACTTGCGCATCTGCGGGCGCGTCGCGTTGCGTCCGGCTGAAAAGTTGGGTCATTCGCATGGTGATAAAGACTCCTCAAATGCTATGGTGTAATGGGCGATGGAAAACGGGTAAAAATTGTTACCTTTTGAACTGAGCTTACGCAGACTGGATAATTCTCTAGCGAGTGGTTGTCGGATTCAAATGTGTGGTATCTTCTCACTAAACGACTACCGGCTGAAAGCCGGTAGGTTCTAACACCAAGTCACTGAAAGTGACGGTACAGGCTGAAGCCTGCTGAAAGTCCCGTGGCTGCAAGCCACCTGAAGCTGTGACTGAA
>SLSP01000318.1 GCA_007130345.1 Thermoflexales bacterium | reverse complement strand
CGGGTGGGCGCGTTGCTGGAGTTGGGGGCCGGCTTCCATCCCGATCTGACGGGGCGCGAGAATATCTATCTCAACGGCGCGGTGCTTGGATTGCGGCGTCAGGACATCGCCCGCAAGCTGGATGCGATCATCGACTTTGCGGAACTGACGCGCTTTATTGATGTGCCGGTCAAATACTACTCGTCGGGGATGTATGTGCGGTTGGGCTTTTCGGTGGCCGTGCATACGGAACCGGATGTCCTGTTGGTGGACGAGGTTCTGTCGGTGGGCGACGCGCGCTTCCAGCGCAAATGCCTGGAGCGCGTGGCGCAATTGCGGGAATCCGGCGCGACTATCGTGATGGTCTCGCACGGCATGGACTCGATCCAGTCGTTATGTGATGAGGCGTTGTGGTTTCATCAGGGGATCGTGGCAGAACATGGCGAGGTCACAGATGTATTGATGGCCTATGCCAATTACGTGGCCCGCGAAGGGGCCGAAGCGTCCGATGCCCTGGCGGGCGAGCTGCATGACCGCCGCTGGGGTAACGGTAAGATACGCATCGTCAAGGTGCAGGTGATGCCGGGGCCGGAGCGCACCCACTTCGAGACGGGATCGCCGGTACGCATCCGGCTGCACTATGAGGCCCGCGAGCGCGTGAAGGATCCGAGCTTCGGCCTGGCAATCTATCATCAGAATGGGGCGCATATCACCGGGCCGAACACAAACTTCGGCGGGCTGGACATCCCGTATGTCGAAGGCGCGGGGGTGGTGAACTACGACATCCCCAAGCTGAACCTGCTGATGGGAGATTATCGCATCTCGGTCGCGGCTGTGAATCGCCTGACCAACGAGACCTACGACTATCACGACCGGGTGTATCCGTTGCGCGTGCATCGCGGCGCGTGCCAGGAGCAGTACGGCTTGATTTATCTGGATGGAGCATGGTCATTCCAGAACCAGGAGGGGTGAGAAATGAGCACAAAACGTCCGTGGGCGGTGCGGGTGGTGGGGTATCTGCTGGCTGCGCAGGCGATGGGACTTCTCGCGTTGGGATATGAATTGGCAGAAGGGTGGTGGCGCGGAGTCTATGGCCTGCTAGGGCTGGTGGCCGCGGTCGCGGCGATTGGCTTTCTGTTCTCGTGGGGCAGCTCGCGCTTGCTAGGCATCAGCGCTCAGGGCGGCAGTTTGCTGGTGGCGTTGGGACTGTACTTCACCCTCGAAGCACCCTGGTATGCCTATGTGATGATGGCCTATGGCATTGTGATGGTGCTGTACCTGAACACTGCTGGCGTAGTGCAAGCGTTCCGCCCGCGCGAAACCCAATCCTGGGGTGGGGTGGCGCGATGATTTCGCCGATGCCGATGCCAACACCGACACCCCCACTTTCTGAAGCGCGCGCCCAGACGCTACTGCGCCGCTTCGAGCCGGTATTGCGCTTCACACGGGGCGAGAAATTCTTCCCGATGGATGTGGCACCTTACGTGCGCCAGGCGAGCCTGTGGGTGCATCATCCGGGGCAACCCTCCGAGTTGCTGGTCGCCGACCGCGACTTGACCCTGGAGCGGTTAGCCGAAACCCAACGCCTGGGATTCGACGCGGTTCACTACCTCAAGTTCATCGATCCGCTCAACCTGCCGGAGTTAGCCGCCTACCAGATAGAGCAACTCAAAGATGGGCTGGACCCGGCGCGGAAACAGGATCGCTTCCGCGCCGGGTTAGGGCGTCTGGCGCGCGTGGGATACGTCTCCCGGTTGGTGGATGCCGTCTTCTCCATCACCCTGCTGGCGCGAGGCCGGGTGCCCGGCGATACCGCAGCCGCAGCCGAGATCGCCTATCACCAGTTGATGGCCGAGCATGAGCAGTATCGCTATTATGGCCGCGTGGTATGCCAAAATAGCTGGATAGTCCTGCAATACTGGTATTTCTACGCCTTCAATGACTGGCGCTCCGGCTTTTCTGGGGTCAACGATCACGAGGCCGATTGGGAGATGGTCTGCGTGTACCTCTGGGAAGATGAGGACGAGGTACATCCAGAGTGGGTGGCTTACGCGGCGCATGACTTCTCTGGCGATGACCTGCGCCGCCGGTGGGATGACCCGGAAGTGGACAAGGTCGGGGAGCATCCGGTGGTCTACGTGGGGGCCGGATCGCACGCCAGCTACTTCGCCGCCGGGGAGTACATCACCGAGTTGAAAATCCCCTGGCTCGCGCCGTTGCAAAACGTGTTGGAATCGGTGGTGGATTTCTGGTGGCGCTGGCTGCGCCAGGAACCGCGTCCCGCGAGCACCAACATTGACGTGTTCCACATCCCGTTTGTGGATTACGCGCGCGGTGATGGGTTCTCCCTTGGGGCCGAGCAGCAGCGCGAGTGGGATGAGCCGGAACTGGTATCTCACCCACCGGACTGGGTGATGCACTATCGCGGATTGTGGGGACTCTACGCGCGCGATCCCATCTCTGGCGAGAACGCGCCGGCCGGCCCGCGCTACAATCGCGGCGGGACGGTGCGCCTGGCCTGGTATGACCCCTTGGGATGGGCCGGGTTGGACAAGGTGGCTCCGCCATGCACGCGGTTGGCGACCTTGCAAGCGCGGCGCGCTGAAATGGCAACCCGTCAACAGACCCTGATTGACACGATCAAGGCGCGGAGCGCGGAACTGTACACCCTGGGGATGGAGATCGTCTCCTTGCAAGGTCATCCCCATCTGGCCGCGCGGCATCAGGAACGCCAATCCGAGCTTGAGGCACGGAGTCGGGAAATCCGCGAGTTGCGGGCCGAATTCGCCGAGAACAAAGCCCTGCTGGCGGCCCTCGACCACCACATCACGCGCGTGCGTGCCGGCGAGCGCGAGCCAGCGCGCGCCCACATCCGCCACGAACACCTGCCCATGTCCGAAAAAGACCTTCGCCTGGGGCGCGTGGCCGAAATCTGGGCCGCGACCAGCATCGGGATATTGATGCTGGCGGTCGTGGGGCTGGTGATCTTCGCCCGCGACTACTGGGGATGGGGGCTGTTGAGCCTGGCCCTCTTCATGATAGTGGTAGAAGCGAGCTTCCGGCGGCGACTGATGGCCTTCACCAATGCCGTGGCGGTATGCCTGGCGATCATCGCGGTGGGCGTGCTGCTCTACGAATTCTTCGGCGCGATCCTGCTGCTGATCATCTTGGGGATTGGGGCGTACATCATTGTGGAAAACCTGCGCGAGTTGTGGTATTGAGTGTGTTTGAATATAGGACACGGATTTTTTGGTTTTATCCGTGCAATCTGTGTTCATCCGTGTCCCAAACAGGGTGACTTTAGCGGTATTGCCAAAAAGCACGCGCTTCGCCGTAATTGGCGAAGCGTATTGACAAGGAGACCGTTTTGATGATTCCCGACCACTTACAACCAGCTTTTGACCCCATCGCCCACCCCGACGCGGTGGTGCAAGGGCCGGGCGCGCGCTTCACCGTGTTGACCCCGCGCCTGCTGCGCCTGGAATATCACCCGGCGGACGCCTTCGAGGATCGGGCGAGCCAGGCGTTCTGGTATCGCCGCCAGCCGGTCCCGGCATTCACAGCGACCGCCGACGCGGAGCGCATCGTCATTGAGACGGCGGCCCTGCGCCTGGAGTATCACGTCTCGGCGGCGGGCTTCACGCCGGAAACCCTCGCCATCACGCTGAAGGAGACCGGCGCGACCTGGCGATACGGCGGCGCCAATCCCGGCAACCTGCGCGGGACGGCCCGCACGCTGGATCACGCCTTTGCCGACGTGCCGCTGGAGCCGGGGCTGATGTCGCGGGACGGTTGGAGCGTGGTGGACGACAGCCGCGCGCTGGTCTTCGACGCCGATGGCTGGCTGGAATCCCGCGATGCCCCGGAGACGGCGCGCGACCTCTACTTCTTCGGCTACGGGCGCGATTACCAGGGCTGCCTGCGCGACTACTGCAAGCTCGCGGGCGACGTACCGCTGCTGCCCCGCTGGGCGCTCGGCAACTGGTGGAGCCGCTACTGGCCCTATTCGCAGGATGAATTGATGCGCCTGATGCGCGACTTCGAGGCGCACGAGGTCCCGCTCTCCGTCTGCATCGTGGACATTGACTGGCACATCCGCGAGACGGGCAATCAATGCCGGGGCTGGACGGGCTACACCTGGGAGCGGAGCCTCTTCCCCGACCCCGCCGCGTTCTTCGCCTTCCTGCGCGAGAAGGGGCTGAAGACCGCGCTCAACCTGCATCCCCACGAGGGCGTCCATCCCCACGAGGAGGCGTACCCGGCGATGGCCCGGCGGATGGGCGTTGACCCGGATACCGAGGCTCCCATCCCCTTCGACATCGCCGATCCCGACTTCACCCACGCCTATCTGGAGGAGTTGCACCATCCCCTGGAAGCCGATGGCGTGGATTTTTGGTGGATGGACTGGCAGCAGGGCGCGGCCACGCGCCTCCCCGGCCTCGATCCGCTCTGGTGGCTCAACCACCTGCACTTCTACGACTTGGCCCGCACCGGCGAGCGGCGGCCCTTCATCTTCTCCCGGTGGGGCGGACTGGGCAACCATCGCTATCCCATCGGCTTCTCCGGCGACACCTACGTCACCTGGGACGTGCTCGCCTTCCAGACCTACTTCACCGCGACGGCGGCCAACGTGGGCTACAGTT
>SLSP01000306.1 GCA_007130345.1 Thermoflexales bacterium | reverse complement strand
TGCGGCAGCGACTGAAACCTTCGGCGCTTTACCTTTCGCCTGCATGATCCCCGTCTTCCAGAGCAGCGAACTGAGGCAGCATTCGCTGGTGGGTCTTAACGACCTGTTGCCAACGTAGCGGGTTTTCACCGCTCTCCCTGGTCAACTCAGCTTGCTTTCACAAGCTCCCGCCTTTAGGCGGGGGTAGTTGACGTTGTCTGGCGTATCTTCCGGTAATTAATTGAGTCAATGCTGATCTTGATTTTACATCAAACTGTCAAAGTGACTGATTGCCTATCCATTCAATTGGTGTTAATTTAAGTCCCGTCAGACATATTAACTAACCGTTAATTTTACCCCCCCCCCAACCTTAACGCGCCCAATTCACTCACTATGCATTCTGACTCGGACGACGCTCACAGTCTGCCACTGGATAATATGCAGCATATTGCCGTACAAGGCTACAATGCTCAGCGCCGGATCATTTACTGGAATCATGCCAGTGAACAACTGTATGGCTACCGTGCCGAGGAAGCATTGGGTCAAGCACTAGAAGACCTGATTATTCCTGAATCCATACGTCAGCAAGTCATCGAAGCGGTTGACAACTGGGTCATAAATGGCACGCCTGTTCCCACTGGATCTTTGATTTTACAACATAAAAATGGCTCCCCAGTGCCGGTATTATCCAGTCATGCCATGCAGACAGGCCATGCCGGGCCGGAAATGTACTGCATTGATGTTGACCTCAATGCCCCAAGCCAATCGTCGTATCAGGTGATTCTCAGAGCGATTGTCGCTGATGCTCCCCTGTCAGACATCCTAGCCGATATTGTCCATGCCATAGAGCGTAATGTTCCCGGCGTACGCTGTAGCATTTTGCAAGTCAGTGACGATGGGAAACGGCTCTATACGGCGGCCGCGCCCAGTCTGCCTGCGGAGTATAATCAAGCAATCAACGGGCTATCGATTGCTGCGGGCAATGGAACCTGTGGTACGGCGGCTTTTTATCGCCAACGCATCATCACCACAGACATTGACAGTGACCCCGCATGGCAGAATTTTCGCACTGTGGCGGCTGAGGCGGGTGTGCGCTCCTGCTGGTCAGAGCCGGTGTTGTCCCGTCACGGCGAGGTCTTGGCCACCTTTGCCATGTATCATGACCGCCCGATTAGCCCCAGTTCCAATGATTTAACCACTATTCACACAGCGGCCAATTTAACCAGCCTAGCAATAGAACGAGTACGCTATGCAGCCGCTCTACAACGCCGTAATGAATTGCAGGAAATCGTCAGCCATATTTCCACGCAGTTCTTATCATTGCCTATGGCGCGGATCGATGAGGGCGTGCGCTGGGCGCTACAGCATTTGGGGCAATTCACCCACAGCGCTCGTTGCTGCCTTATTTTATTGTCCGAGGACTGTACCGAAGTGATCCGCAGCTATGAATGGTGCGCCCCAGGCAGTGCGTCGAGGATTGAGGATCTTAAAACCTTGGTCAATAGTCAACTGCACCATGCCTTACATTCCCGCGACACCTCCCCGCCGCACACGATCAATAATTACGTTAAACTTCCCGAATTATCACCGATAGAATTTCAGCGGATTCAACAAGGCCATCTGCCTACAACCTTGGGAATACCCATAGTCTACGATGGGCATCTGCATGGCTTTCTGGGCATGGATGAACTCAATACCCAGCGGCACTGGCACGACCCAGAACTGCGTTTACTGCAAACCGCTGCCACCATCATCGGAGCCGCGCTGGCACGGCAAGCCTTAGAAGTTCGCCTGAGCTATGAGGCCAACCACGATACCTTGACCGGCGTATTTAATCGCCGCTGGTTTCAAAATGTGCTGGATCATGAAATCAGGCAATCTGAACGTTATCAACGTGAATTTGCCTTGATTTTATTCGATATCGATCATTTCAAATTGGTTAATGATCAACACGGCCATCATGCCGGTGATCGCGTCTTATGCCAATTAGTTGAACTCATTACTCAGCGCATTCGCAGCTCCGATGTACTGGCACGCTGGGGCGGTGAAGAGTTTATCGTGCTGCTGCCCGAAACCTCTCGCGACAACGCTCGCCGCATCGCTGAAATGCTGCGGTGCGCTGTCGAGCAGGAAAATTTCAAAATAATTAGAGGGTTAACTATCAGTTTAGGTATTGCCTATTATGAAACCGGCGATAAGGCCGAGCCAATTATCAAACGCGCCGACACTGCCTTGTATGCGGCCAAACATCAAGGTCGCAACCGCAGTATCGTCCAAAGTCGCTGATCAAGCGCCTTATCCGCCCGCTTCCGTCAGCTCCCGCCAGCGCTGTTCCAAACGCTTGACTGAAACCGGCTCAGGGGTTTTCAAGGCTTGTGCAAATAATGAGACCCGCAGCTCCTCGATAGACCAGCGTAAGCGTTCCAGGCCCGGTTCGTAACGATCCCGCTCGGCGTTGACTTGACACCGCTGCTGATACGCCTGCCACAGCGGCTCGATACTGGCGCGGCGCTGGCGGTCTTTATCCGGCGCTAACCGCAGCTTGTCCAGACGGATGGCTACGGCCTGTAAATAACGCGGCAAATACCCGAGCCACGGTTCCGGGGTCTGGTGAATAAAGCCCGGATACACCAAACCGCTCAGTTGCTGACGGATATCGGCCACGGCCTCTTGCTCGCTCAAGGGAATATCACCCTGTAAACGGCGATTAATCTCATGATAACGGGCCAAAATCACCCCCACATGCTCGGCCAAACGCTGCGCCACAGGGATGAATTGCTCACGCCCTCGGCTGACGCAGCGGCGAAAGGCTTCGGGATCACGCGGCGGTGGCTGATCGGCAAAGCACGCCTGCTCCAGGGCGGCAGTGAGTAGATCATCGAGCAACTGTTTCTGGGTGCCTACCGACACATACTGTAAGCTCATCGTCTGGAGATTCGGCAATTGGCGCTGTAAATAGCGCCATTTATCCCGCAGTTTGCGCGCCAGTAGCCGGCTCACGCCGTGACGATGCAACTGCTGCGCTCGCTCTGGGGTATCGACTAAACGCAGAGCCAAGTGCTCGTCGTGTTGAATTAACGCAGGATAACCTTTCAGCGCCACCCCAGCCTGTTCAAAATCGACCTGCTCCGGCAACTCACCAAAGTCCCAGTCACTGATCTGATCGCGCTCCAACTGCTGAGGTCGACTGCGCTCGGCAAATGTCGCCCGCGCCTGACCGCGCAACTGGCGTTGTAAAGCCGCCAAATCACGGCCGACAGCGACTTCTTGACCCTGACCGTCCACGACCCGCACCCGCAGGGTTAAATGGGCGGGGAGCGTGTCCGGTTGCCACGCTGAGGGCGGCACCGTAACCCCGGTCATGGCGGCTAAACGCTGCGTCATCGCCTCAGTCAGACTCAGCGCATTGGGTCGCAGCGCCTCGCCTAGAGCCTGAACATAGTTCGGCACCGGTACGAATTGTTTACGCCATGTTTTGGGCAGGGATTTTAACAGAGCCGCCATGCGTTCAGGCAGCAAACCCGGCACCACCCATTCCAAACGCCGGGGATCGACTTGATTCAAAGCCGCCAGCGGTAAGGTCACAGTCACGCCATCGTCTTCTGTGCCTGGTTCGAAGCGATAACTCAGCGGCAGTTCTAAGCCGTCGAGCCGCAGCCGATCCGGGAACTGCTCGCCCATGTCCGCCGCCGGGTTTTGGGCGAGTAAGCGTTCACGGTCGATAAATAACCAGCGTGGATCTTGGCGTTCGGCCCGGCGCCGCCAGCGTTCGAAAGCCGGGGCGCTGTATACGCGGTCTGGGATGCGTTCGGCATAAAATTCATACAGCACCTCGTCATCGACCAGTAAATCACGGCGGCGGGTTTTGGCCTCCAGATCGTGAACCGTATCAATGAGCTGTTGATTATGAATTAAAAATTCACCACGGGTACGCAACCGCCCGCGTACCAAACCCTCGCGAATGAACAGACTGCGGGCGGTAGCCGGATCCAGCGGCCCGTAGTTGACCTTGCGACCGCTGACCACCGGCAAACCGTAAAGGCTGACCGTTTCCAGCGCCCCCACCTGTCCACGGCGTGATTCCCAAAACGGTTCGCTGTAGCTGCGTTTCACCAGATGCGGTGCCAGCCGCTCAATCCAGTCAGGATCTAACTGCGCTACGGTACGCGCATACAGGCGCCGGGTTTCCACCAGCTCGGCGGCCATCAGCCATTTGGGAGCTTTTTTGAACAGGCCCGAACCGGGGAAAATCTGGAATTTGCGTCCCTGCGCACCGCGCCACTGCCGATCCTTGCGTTCCGCCGCCGGATCTTGCCAACCGACTTGACCGAGTAAACCACTGAGCAGGGCTTGATGAATGGCTGTATACGTGGCCGGTTCCTGATTGGGCCGTAGCCCCATAGCCGTAACCTTGGCTTGCAGCTCTTGGTGCAGATCATGCCATTCACGCATCCGCACATAGGATAAAAACTCCGCTCGGCATAATTGCCGCAGTTTATTGCGCGAACAATGGCGGGCTTGCTCGTGATAATACGTCCACAGATTCAATAAGGCTTGAAAATCCGAGCGGCTGTCGCGAAACCGGCGGTGCTGTTCATCCGCCGCTTGCTGTTGGTCTAAGGGCCGTTCACGGGGGTCTTGAATCGACAGG
>SLSP01000181.1 GCA_007130345.1 Thermoflexales bacterium | reverse complement strand
AGGGTTCTTTCAGTAGAGTCATGATTTTACCCCAAAGGAATTTACCTGACAGTTTTGCTATCTGCCCAACGGCTTTCCCTTTAGAACACGTCCTATGATATAGCAAAAAAGGGATGGGTCAAGCAACTATGTGGCTTCCAATTTGCCACTTGACTTTCCCCAAGCCCTCCCCTATAATGACTATAGTTTAATTTTTCCCCTGTCTTAATTAATTCATATCCCCACACAGGTAAAAACGTGATTTTCCAACAAGCACTTGTCGGCACCAGCGGCAGTAATGTCAAATTGCACAACTTGCGGGCGATTCTGTTGACGTTGTTACGCCATCAGAACATTTCGCGGGTGCGTTTAGCCGAACTCACCGGCCTCTCCACCACCACCATCACCAATTTGACCGCCGAACTGGTAGCTCAGGGCATGGTGGCGGAGATGGGCACGGAGCATCCGCACCGCCGGCGCGGTGTGGGCCGCCCGCGCCGCGCGCTACAACTGGTGCCGGGTGCCGGACACGCGCTAGGCGTGCATATTGGCGTGGGCAGTTTGCGCATCACACTCACGGACCTGCTGGCGCGTCCGCTCACCATGCACGCGATAGCGCACGAACTTGACCGCTCGCCCCGCGAGGTGTTGGACGCCGCGCTGAACTCGGTGAATGCCATCGTGGCCGAGAGCGGTATAGCCCCAGAGACCATCGTGGGCGTGGGCGTGGGCGCGTCGGGCCTGGTGGATCCGCTCAACGGCGTGAACGTGCTCGCGCCGAACCTGGGCTGGCGGGATGTGCCCATCCGCCAATGGGTTGCGGAACGGCTGCCCTACCCCGTGTGCGTGGATAACAACGTGCGGGCGATGGCCCTGGCCGAAGCGCTCTTTGGACAGGGGCAGGGCGTCGCGGCGTTGGCCTTCGTCTACGCGCGGGTGGGCGTGGGCGCGGGCCTTGTCCTCGGCGACCAACTGTATCACGGCGCGGGGGCCGGCGCGGGCGAGATCGGCCACACGACGATCCTCAATCACGGTGATGAGTGTCGCTGCGGCAACCGGGGGTGTCTGGAAACACTGGTCTCCGAGCCGGCGCTGGTGGCACAAGCCCGCGCGCTGGCCGCCAAAGCGCCCGATGGCGACTTGGCCCACGCGCTGCACGCCACGCCCAACGATAGGATGGCCGCCATCTTCGCTGCCGCCGCGCAGGGCGATGCCGCCACCCGCGCGATGCTGGCCGACCGCGCGCGCTATATGGGCATCGCGCTGGCGAATCTGGTCAACGTCCTCAATCCCGACCTCATCGTGATGGGCGGCCTGTTCGCCCAGGGACGCGAGTGGCTGCTGCCCGCCACGGAAGCCACCCTGCGCAAGTGCGCGTTCGCCAACATGGGGCAGCGCGCGCGCCTGACCACGACGACCTTTGGCCGGGATGTGGGCGCTATCGGCGCGGCAACCCTGGCCTTGAGCGCGTTTTTCTACCAGCAGATAGATTCGATGGCACATTGAGTGAACGATTCCAGTACTTTTTCTGACGGGAGGTAATGATGACTGAATTGCAGACCAAGCAAGAAGAACTGTTGACGCTGTTACGCAATCCTGCCTCCGGAAATCCGCTGGTTTTTGAAAACGGCGTGATGTTAGACCCGCACACCGGGGAGACCTTCGATTTTAGAGACGGCATCCCGGTGATCCTGCGTCCAGATGATGTGTTTGGTTGGAATCGGAAGCAACAGCGGGGCTACAACCTGTTCAGCCCGCTCTATGATGTGCTTTACAAATTCAAATTAGCCCATAAATGGTTAGCTGAAATTGCCGACATTATGGAAGTCGAATCCGGCGAGTACGTTCTGGAAACCTCCGTGGGCACCGGCCAACAGATCCGCGATATGAAGCGCAGAGGAATCGCGGCGCATTTCTTCGGGAATGACCTCTCGTTTGGCATGTTGCGCAGATGTCAGAAGAACATGAAGCGCTGGGAGATCGATATGGGGCTGGTTCAGGGTAACGCCGAGAGCCTGCCCTTCCAGGACACGCTTTTCGACGTGGTGTTTCACGTCGGCGGATTCAATTTCTTCAACGACAAACTCGCGGCCATCACAGAGATGATCCGCGTGGCGAAGCCCGGCGCGAAACTTTACATCGCCGATGAAACGGATACCATAAGGGATAGACCGGGCCTCTTGGCGCGCATCGCCGATCGGTGGATGCCCCGGCGCGAGGCGTTTGTCACGCCGATTGACCTGATCCCCAAAGATATGCTCCATGTTGAAACCCATACACTTTTGAAAGACAAGTTTTGGCTGGTTGCCTTCAGGAAGCCCTGACTTTCCCGAAGGCGGCCTCCGCTAACGAGGGAGACGCTATGACATCACCCACCCCCATGACCATAGGATTTATCCCGCTGGCCCGCCCGACCTTCGACGTGGCGCTGGCGGAGGAGATGACGGCGCGCGCGCGCGCGCAGCTCACAGAGGCCGGCTACACGCTGGTAGAACCGGAGGGCCTGGTGAGCGATCTGCCCGCGTTGCGGGCCGCAGCCGACGCGCTGGCCGACGCGCCGGTGGATTTGCTCCTAATCTTCCAGGCCACCTTCGCCGACAGCACAATGGCGGTCACGCTGGCGCAGACGCTGGCCGCGCCGCTGTTGCTCTGGGCCATCCCAGAAGCCCCCGGCGGCGGGCGACTGCGCCTCAACTCGCTTTGCGGCGTGAACCTGGCCGCGCACGGCCTCAAGCGCGAGAAGCTGCGCTACGACTACATCTACGCGCCGCCCGACGCCGCCGCGGCCCTGGACAAAGTCCGCACGCTGGCCCTGGCCGGCCGCGCGCAGCGCCGCCTCAGCCAGGCGCGGATTGGCCGCGTGGGCGAGAACCCCGCCGGCTTCGACTCGTGCAAGGTGGGCAAGCTGGAGCTGAAAATCGCGTTTGGCCTCGACGTGGTGCAAGTCCCGCTGGACGAGGTCTTCGCGCAAGTGCGGGCCACGCCTGATGATGAGATCGACGCGGTGCTGGCCGAGTTGCGCGAGACGCTGCCCAACCTGGCGGAGATGGATCAAGCCGCATTGCGGCGCTCGCTGGCGACCTACCTGACACTGCGTCGCTTCGCGCAGGAGCGCGACCTCGACGGGCTGGCGGTGCGCTGCTGGCCCGAATTCTTCACGGAGCTAGGCTGCGCCGCGTGCGGGGCGATGGCACTATTGAGCGACGCGCAGACGCCGTGCAGTTGCGAGGCCGACATCAACGGCACCATCACGCAACTGCTCTTGCAATGGATGAGCGGGCAACCGGCCTTCGGCACCGACATGGTCTCCTTCGACCTGGACGCGGACGAAGCCGTGCTCTGGCACTGCGGCCTGGCCCCCCTCTCGATGGCCGACCCGGACGTTACCCCGCGCGCGACCATCCACTCGAACCGCAAGCTCCCCCTGCTGATGGAATTCCCGCTCAAGCCAGGGCGGGTGACAGTAGCACGCCTCAGTGAAGCGCAGGGCACCGGCAACTACCGGCTGGTGGTCGGCGGCGGCGAGATGCTCCGCGCGCCCAACAGCTTCTCCGGCACCTCCGGCGTCATCCGCTTCGACCGGGGCGCGGAGGCCGTGCTAGACACTATCCTCCGCGAGGGGCTGGAACACCACGTCTCGCTGACGTATGGCGATTATATCCCGGCGCTGGTATCGCTGGCCCGGATTTTGGACATCCCCATTCTGCAACTATAACCCGGGAGGTGATTGCAGACAACGAAACTTTTTGCGTCCAATGTACCTTAGCACCTAACTCTCTATGAAACCCTATTAAGGAGGAGAAAACCCATGAAGAAGCATAGTTGGTTAGCAGTTCTGTTGGTTTTAGCACTGTTGTTCACGGCGTGTGGGCCGGCGGAAGACCCACTCCCCCCACCCCCGCCGGATCCAGACGTCGAGGCACCGACGTCGGCACCCACCGATCCCCCCGCGCCCGACGTTGACGTGGAGTTGCGGATTATGTGGTACGATGACGGGAACGAGGGCGCGATAATGCGCGACCTGCTCGACCGCTTCGAGGCGGACAACCCCGGCATCAGTGTGGTGATGGATTCCGTCGCCTATGGCGACTTGCACAGCATCTTGCAAGCGCAGGTAGAAGCCGGCACCCCGCCCGATCTAGCGCGCGTGACGGATATGGCGCGCTTCGCCGGGCGGTATCTTGACATGCGCCCCTATATGACCAATCCCGACGCCTGGGCCAGTAATTGGGCTGACGAAGTGCTCGGCTCGTTCCGCGCGGACCCGGCATCGGATGGCCTGCACGGCTTCCCGACGCAATTCACCGTGACCGGGCCGTTTGTCAACCGGACGCTCTTCGAGCAGGCCGGGGTCACAGTCCCCAGCGACCTCTCGGACGATGTGACGTGGGCCGAGTGGGAAGCGGCAGCCGTCGAAGTGGCCGAGGCCACCGGCACGCCCTACGCGATGGCGATTGACCGCACCGGCCACCGCTTCTGGGGGCCATCCCTCAGCAAGTGCGCGACCTATATCAACCCCGATGGCACGTTCTCGGTTGACACAGCCGGGTTCCGTGATACCGCGCAGATGGTCATCGACTGGCACGACGACGGCATCACGCCGTTAGAGGTGTGGGCCGGCGGTGGCGGCGGCTACGCGGCGGCCAACGAGTTCTT
>SLSP01000477.1 GCA_007130345.1 Thermoflexales bacterium | reverse complement strand
TACCAACAGCAATACACAAGTATCCGCTGGCGAATTAAACGCTTTGCGATTACCCAGAGCACACCAAGTCCTTGAAAGAGACCTTGCTATGCTCGTCGAGCGCATCCTCGCCGCCAAAGCCGCCGATCCCGCCGCCGATGTCCGCGCGCTGGAAGCGGAGATCGACCGCCACGTCTATCAGCTCTACGGGTTGACGGAAGGCGAGATAGCGGTGATTGAGGAAACTACAGGAGCTTAACCTATGGCTAAATTCGACCCACGCACGCTGTACGACATCGTTCCCGACCAGATCGTCAGCGAGGACTTCCACAAATACGCCGAGGAGTTCGTCGTGCGTCCGCCCTACCAGCGCAAATCCGTCTGGAGCGCGCGCAAGCAGCAAGACCTGCTGGATAGCCTCTTCCGCTTCTCCGCGAACAACACCGCATCGTCGCGCACCTCGACGCCCTGCGGCCCTCCATCCTGGATCAGGCGTTCCGGGGAGAACTATGATCACGCATCACGTCTCACGCCCCACGCCCCGCATCAAGGAGCTGCTAATGCACCCTGACCGCTTCCAACACACCACTGCCGGCCGCCTGATCCGCGCGCAGCAGGCCGATGTCGAGTATTGGGCCTTCGTACCTAACCCCTTGCCCCCGGAACTCGACTGGTCTGAAAAACGCCTGCGCCTCACCCTCTCTCAAGCCGATCACGCCCTGGGCGAACTGGCCGGACTGGGCCACACCTTGCCCAACCCGCACCTCCTCATCGCCCCCTTTATCCGCCGCGAAGCCGTGCTCTCGTCACGCATCGAAGGCACGCGCACCAACCTCGGCGACCTCTACGCCTACGAAAAGGGACAAGCTCCACCTCCCGGCGCGACAGAACCGCCCCCCGCAGCCGACACCCAAGAAGTCGCCAACTACGTCCACACCCTCGAATTCGGCCTGGAACAGATCGCGCGCGGCCAGCCCATCAGCCTGTGGCTCATTCGCGGCCTGCACACCCACCTGCTGGGCGGCGTGCGGGGCGCGCGCTACCGTCCCGGAGAGTTCCGCGCCATCCAGAACTTCATCGGCCCGGATAACCACCTGCACCACGCCAAATACATCCCCCCGCCGCCGCTGCACATGCAGCAATGTCTGGCCGACCTCGAAACCTACATCGCCGCCGCCCCCGCAGAGGCCGCGCTGGTGCGTCTGGCCTTCATACACTACCAATTTGAGGCCATCCATCCCTTTGAAGACGGCAATGGCCGGCTCGGGCGCCTGCTGCTTTCCCTGCTGCTCGTCAGTTGGGACATTTTGCCGCTGCCACTGCTCTACCTCAGCGCCTATTTCGAGCACTACCGCGAAGACTACTACGCGCGTCTGCAAGCCGTCAGCGAGCGCGGCGACTGGTCAGCGTGGGTGATCTTCTTCCTCACCGGCGTTGCCGAACAAGCCCGAGATGCCATCGCCCGCGCCCGCCACCTACAAGACCTGCGCGAAGCCTGGCGCGAGCGGCTGGTCCAGATCAAAGCCCCCGCCAACACCCTCACCCTGGCCGAAAACCTCTTCCTCAACCCCTTCATCACCGCGCCCCAGGCCCAGGAATTCCTGGAAGTTACCTACCGCACCGCCAACGCCACCATTGGCCGCCTGGAAGAAGCCGCCATCGTGCAACAAATCCCAGAGCGCAGCCATCCCCGCCAATACGTCGCCGGAGAAATCCTCAGCATCCTGGATGAAGCTACGCAATGATACCCAAGTATCAAAGTTGCCAGAGAAATGATACTTTTCCCTCGCAAAGTATCATTTCGTAGCCTCCGTGAACCACTCCCGGCGGCGCTTTAGCTAACGCCCCACCCACAAAGGAGACCCGATGACCCCATCACCCGACGAGATCACCGCTAAACTCCAAGAAATTGAAGCCCTGATTGCCGGGCTAGAAAAAGCCCTCGACGGCCCGGCCCTCGACGCGGCTCTAGCCCCGCTGCTGGAAAAGCGCGCGCAGTACCGCGTGCAGGCCCAGAACGTGGGCATCATCGGCGACGCGGCCCATGTCGAAGGCGACATCCACTATCACCAGCCGGGGCAGACGGTTGAAAATCAGATCAACGTGGGCGGCAACTACACCCACACCGAATTGCCCCCGGAGGTGTTGGCGATGTTTGCCCGGCAGTTCGGGTTCGATCCGGAGGCCTCAGATGCGACGGCGCTGCAAACCTACTTCCGGCATGTGATTTTTGAGCGCCACGGCCTCTTGTCTTTCCAGTTTGTTGAACCCAAGACCGGCAAAGTGTACACCCCGGCTAACATCGAAGACGTTTTTGTATCGCTGCGATTGACCAACCCGGAGGCATCGCACCGTGCAGACGGTACCAAATTACATCGCAACGAGATTTTTGGGGCGCGCATCGATGAAGAAACCGGCGAAGATGCTCTGGTCGCGCTGCCGGACTTACTCAATCGCTACGATTGTTTCCTGATGCGGGGCAAACCCGGCAGCGGCAAGACGACACTGCTGCGCCACATCGCGCTGGCCTTTGCACGCGGTGAACAGGCCGAGAAGTTGGGCTGGACAGGGCCGGTGCCGTTGCCGCTGCTGGTTTCACTGCGCAACTTCGGCGCGTTCTTGCAGTGCAAGAACCGCGAGGGGGTGTACCTCGGCCCACAGCCGCGCGCGTTGTTGGAATATCTGGAAGAGTTCTTGCGCGGCGCGCAGGTGCGTTTTTCCCCGGAATTTCTCCCGCAGCGATTGGAAGGCGGACAGTGCATCCTGCTACTGGATGCGCTGGACGAGGTGAGCGGAGAACTGCGTGATGGCGGCGACTTGCGGGCTGCCGTAGCTCGCCAGGTAGCGGCCTTCATCCAGCATTACCGACCTTTGGGGAATCGCTTCGTGTTGACCTCACGCCCCAGAGCATATCAGGATTCAGGCGAGATGCGTCAGGCGTTACCCCAACCGCAAGTCTGTGACGTATTGGATCTGGATCGGCAGAGTTACCAGCAATTGATTCACAATCTGTTAGCCGTGCTGACCCGCGACCCGGCCAAGAGTGCGCGGGAGGCGGCAGACCTGATCAAGCGGGTAGCGCATAATCAGCAGTTGACTGAACTAATTAGCAATCCCCTGCTTTGCACTACATTGGTGTTGGTCTACAAATACCACGGGAGGCGGCTGCCGGAGCGACGAGTCGACGTACTTGATGAAGTCGTCACATTGTTATTAGGGCGATTAGAGGGAGAGCGGCGTTACCTCTCTAGCCCCGACGCACTGGCTAAAGCCGGGACCATGGCGCGGACGACGGAGCGTGCTATCGAATTCCGACGCCGAGCACTGGTGGATGTGGCCTGGGCTATGCAGATGGCTTCGCAAGCAGAAATCGCCGGCACCGCTGTTGAGGAGGTCTTGGCGAGCTTCTATTGCAAGGAAGAACGTGCCACCGAGGATGAGGCGATACGTTGGGCGGAGGAATTTCTGAGCATCGCGCACGAGCGGAGTGGGCTTTTCATTGCGATTGATGAGGGACTGCACACCTTTGCGCACCAGGCTTTTCGGGAGTACTTCGCTGCCACGCACCTGGTCTATGCGGGAGAGGAGCGTTTGATTAGCGAGGTTCTAAAACACGCGCCCCAACCTGATGACTGGTGGCAACAGGTGCTTTTGTTGGCAGGTGCGCATCCCCGGTTGAGCCCTGGAGCTGCCGGGCGGTTGATCGAGCGCTTGATGGGTGACGGGGTGTTGGATCATGTGGAACTGGCGGCTCGTTTTGCACAGGATATGACCGATAAACTGCCCGGCCCGCAGCGCAAGCCGTTGCAAGATTGGCTGGTCAACCAGATGCTCAATCCTGAAAACTCGGCGAAAGTGCGCGCGCGGGCCGGGCGGGCGCTGGCTTTGACAGATGACCCGCGCCGAGGTGTGGGGTTGCGCGAGGATGGTTTGCCTGACATTGAATGGGTGGACATCCCGGCAGGGATGTTTTTGATGGGCAGCGCGGATGAGGATCAGGGAGCAGAAGGGGCTGAAAAGCCCCAACACAAGGTGCTTTTGGCCGAGTACCAGATCAGCAAGTACCCGGTGACGCAAACCCAGTACGCGGCCTTTGTCCAGGCGGGTGGCTATGACGTGGCGCAGTATTGGCGAGAAGCGGAGAAAGCCGGGTATTGGCGTGAGGGGCAAGTTAAAGGACGTTGGGATGCTGCCTGGCGAAGTGCGCCGGAGGATTACGGCGGGGCATTTAGTTTAGCGAATCATCCGGTGGTGGGGGTGCTGTGGTACGAAGCGTTGGCGTATTGCCGGTGGTTGAGCGAAGTGCTGGGCAAAAAGATCGAGTTGCCGAGCGAGGCCGAATGGGAAAAGGCCGCGCGGGGTACTGAGGCATTGATCTATCCGTGGGGTGCTGAACCGGACCCAGAGCGGGCGAACTGTGATGAAACGGGAATTGGGAGCACAAGCGCCGTGGGGTGTTTTCCTGGCGGGATCAGTCCGTATGGCTGTCTGGAAATGGCGGGCAACGTGTGGGAGTGGACGCGGAGTGTTTACAAGAACTATCCTTATAAGGCAGATGATGGCCGGGAAGACTTGGAGGGTGAAGGCTCGCGGGTGTTGCGGGGCGGGTCCTTCGACTTCGATCAGGGGAACGCCCGCTGTGCGTACCGCCACTGGTACCTTCCGAACCTCC
>SLSP01000272.1 GCA_007130345.1 Thermoflexales bacterium | reverse complement strand
TCGCCCAGGGTGTGCTGATTAAGGAAGAATCCCACTTGCGTTATGCTTCACAAAGTTGAGTAGCGTCAGGCGTTGGATTAAAAATTCAGCCCCGGTCAAAGACCGGGGCTTTTTGCTTGCGTTAGAGTATTGCGCGGCATAAATAACTCCCCAGTTGAATTTGCTCCAAGGGGAACGTCAGTTCCCCGGTTTGCCGCGTAGTCGCGGATCTGACGATCCGCTCTGAGCAGGGCTAACTGGGGAGGGACTTCCGCCGCGCTGTACTAGAGTATTACGGGGGGGGCGGAGCGACGGCGCAAAGCCGGGGGAATGGTGCGGCGGGAAAGAATGATCTTGCACAGGCGACTTCGTGCGGATAGCATACTTGTTGCCGAATTCAAGCCAGACTCCTTCGGGATTTTGCTGTAACCGTGTATAATCAGCACCGTACACAGGAGGCAACCCATGATCGATACCCACGTACACTTGCAGCACAAGAGATACGCCCAAGACCTCGAAGCCGTTCTGGAACGCGCGGCCCGCGCCGGCGTGACCGCGGCCATCATCCCCGGCACGACGGTGGAGGACAGCCGCGCCGCCATCGAGTTGGCCGAGCGTCACGCGGGCACGCCGTGCGCGTTCTACGCCGCCGTCGGCATCCACCCCACCGGCGCGGACGAGTTGACGCCTTCCGCGCTGGCCCAGTTGCGCGAGTTGGCGCAGCATCCCCGCGTTGTCGCCATCGGCGAGATCGGCCTCGATTACTACTGGCCCCGCCAGCCCGACCGCCGCTGGCCTTGCGCTGACCCGGCCACGCAGCGGATGGCGTTCAAGCGTCAGCTCGACCTGGCCGCCGAGTGCGGCCTGCCCGTCATCGTCCACGACCGCGACGCGCACGCGGACACGCTCCGCCTGCTCGAAGCCTGGGGGCGCGGCGATGCCGGGCGCGGCGGCACGCTCCATGCCTACGCCGCCGGCCCCGACCTGCTAGAGGCCGCGCTCGACCTCGGCTTCTACGTCGGGATGGATGGCCCGGTCACGTTCAAGAGTGCGTCCGACTTGCATCAGGTGGCCCGCCAGGTTCCGCTCGACCGCCTGCTGCTGGAAACCGACGGCCCCTATCTCACCCCGCATGCCCGCCGGGGCCAGCGCAACGAACCCGCCTACCTCCAATACGTCGCCCAGCGCATCGCCGAGTTGCGCGGCACATCCCCCAAAGCCTTATCCGCTGCCACCGACGCCAACGCCCGGCGGCTGTTTCGTCTCAACTGACGGCCTTGTGGTATAATGACCGCGCCAATAATGCCTTCACTGGAAAAATCAACGTCAATACGCCAAAGAGCCAATCCTTGAGATGACGTTTACGCGCCTCTCGGTCATCATCGTAAGCTGGAACGTGCGCGAGTTGCTGCGCCGCGCGCTGGATACCGCCGCCGCTTCGTGGGGGGCGCGTCCTGGCCTGGAACTCATCGTCGTGGATAACGCCTCGCGCGACGGCAGCCCGGAGATGGTGCGCGCCGATTTCCCCCACGTCCGCCTCATCGCCAACGCCGCGAACGTCGGCTTCACGCGGGGCAACAATCAGGGCCTCGAGGCCGCCACCGGCGACTACCTGCTGCTCCTCAATCCCGACACCGAAATCCTGGGCGACGCGCTGCCGCAGATGGTCGATTACATGGCAGCGCATCCCGATGTGGGGATGCTCGGCCCGCAACTGCTCAATCCCGATGGCTCCGTGCAATCCTCGCGCCGCCGCTTTCCCACGCTGCCGGTGTTGTTCTTAGAGAGCACCTGGCTTGAGGGGATGGCGCCCCGCCGTTGGCTCCGGCGCTTTTATGTGGAAGACCGCCCGGACAACGCGACGCAGCCCGTCGATTGGATCACTGGCGCGGCGATGCTCACCCGCCGCGAGACCGTGACCCAGGTCGGCGGGATGGACGAAGGCTTCTTTATGTACTCCGAGGAAGTCGATTGGTGCCGCCGCATCCGGGCCGCCGGGTGGGACGTGGTGTACTATCCCGCCGCGCGCATCGTCCACCACGAGGGCAAGAGCAGCGAGCAGGTCGCGCCCGCGCGCCACATCTACTTCCAATCGAGTAAAATCCGCTACACGCGCAAATATCACGGCGCGCTGGCCGCTGAAAGCCTGCGCCTCTGGCTGCTGGCGCAGTACCTCTGGCAGATGGCGCTGGAAAGCGGCAAGTGGCTCCTCGGCCACCGCCGCCCCCTCCGCGCCGAGCGCGTCGCCGCCTACCGGCAAGTACTCCGCAGCGGGTTAAAATCGCCCCAGGGGTAGATGGATCCGTGAAACGTGAAACGTCATTTTCTTTTGCCATTTCCCATTCTGAAGGAGTCCTATGCCTCATTATCTTGGTGAAATCCTCGCGCTCGCCACGTCGCTGTTCTGGGCGCTGACCTCGACCTTTTTCACGCTGGCGGGGCAGCGCGTGGGGTCGCAAGTGGTCAACCGCGCGCGCCTGGCAATAGCCGCTGTCTGCCTGGCCCTGATCCACCTCGTGGCCTTTGGCGCGCTCGTCCCCCACGACGCCACCTCAGAGCGCGTCGGCTGGCTGGCGGCGTCCGCCGTCATCGGGCTGGTGCTCGGCGATGGCCTCCTCTTCTACGCCTTCACCCAGATTGGCGCGCGCCTCTCGATGCTGCTGATGGCGCTGGCCCCCGTCATCGGCACGCTGCTGGCCTGGCTCTTCCTCGGCGAGACGCTGCCCCTGGTCGAAGTGAGCGCCATCCTCGTCACCATCGCCGGGATTGCCTGGGTGGTGCAGGAGCGCCACGCGCCCACGGCCAAAATCGTCCCCCGGACGCCGCGCGACTACCTCATCGGCGTGCTGTGCGGCGTGGGCGCGGCCACCGGGCAGGCGGCGGGCCTCGTCCTCTCCAAGCGGGGGATGGTCGGCGGATTCCCGGCGCTGTCGGCCAGCCTCATCCGCCTGAGCGTCGCGGCCGTGGTCATCTGGATCATCGCCGCGCTCCAACGGCAGGCCCGGCCCACGCTCCACGCCCTGCGCGACCGGCTCGGACTGCGCTACATCATCGCCGGGGCCATCGTCGGCCCCGTCATCGGGATGACGATGTCGCTGGCCGCTGTGAGCCTCAGCCACGTGGGCATCGCCTCCACGCTGATGGCGCTCAGTCCCGTGCTGATGCTGCCCCTGGGATACTGGCTCTTCCAGGAGCGCATCACGCTGCGGGCGGTTCTGGGCACGGGGATTGCGATGATGGGCGTGGCGATGCTCCTGGCGGGATGCGGAGCGCGGCCCCCGGCGTCCACGGCGCAGCCCGGCCCCTTCGAGGGCGCGCGCGCCTACGAGTGGGTGGAGCGCCAGTGCGCCCTCGGCTATCGCATCACCGGGACGGAGGCCAGCATCCAGGCGGGGGATATGTTCATCGCGGAGTTGGAGGCATTGGGATGGGAGACGCGGGAGCAGGTCTTCACCTACATGGATACGCCAGTGCGCAATCTGCTGGTGTGGCGTGGGGAGGGGCCGGCGGTGATGGTCGGCGCGCACTACGACACCCGCCGCTCCGCCGACGAAGAGGATCCGAGTGTGCCCGTGATGGGCGCGAACGACGGGGCCAGCGGCGTCGCCGTGTTGCTGGAACTGGCCCGCGTGCTGGATATGGAGCGCGTGCCGTACCGCGTCTACCTGGCCTTCTTCGACGCGGAGGACAACGGTCGCCTGGACGGATGGGAATGGATCGTCGGCTCGACCTACATGGCCGCGCACTGGGGGGAAGCGGGCGAACCGCCATTGGAGACCGTCATCGTGGTGGATATGGTGGGCGACATCAACCAGACGCTTTACTACGAGCACAACTCCGATCCCGCCCTGAGCGCGGAGCTATGGACCATCGCCGCCGACCTGGGCTACGGCGACCGCTTCATCCCGGAGTACAAGTACGCCATCCTCGATGACCACATCCCCTTTGTGCGGATGGGCATCCCCTCGGCCCTCATCATCGACTTCGATTATCCCTACTGGCACACGACGCAGGACACGCCGGATAAGATCTCGGCAGAGAGCCTGGAGGCGGTGGGGCGGGTGGTGCAGGTGTGGTTGGAAAGAGATGATTTTTAGCACAACGCGAAGAACTTACTACGCTTTGGTTACATTAACAGGCGTAAGTTTCAATTAACTAACGCAGGGGACGCTCTTGCCGCTGCTCCCGTTCCCAGGCGACGGGATCGGTGATGTCAGCGCAGGTGTGAAGTTGCGCGAGCTGCGCCAAAGCTGCCGCCATCCGTTCACCTCGGCTTTGCGAATGCGCGGTCGGCGCGGTCGGCTCATCCAAAACCGTGACGTGAACGGCGACAGCATGGTCTGGAGGAAGAGTTAGGTGCGCATCGCCGCGCCACTCCAGATGATTGCCGCGCAAAATGGCTTTGTATGTGGTCAATACGGCCTGATTTTCCATTGGCGTCTCCTTGCTTCTACACAATTTGTCAACCGCGTTTCGAACGCGCTCTCCTTGATAGTATAACACTATCTGGGAGATTTTGGGTTGTTTTCCGCTTGCGGCGTATAGACCTGTCAGGTTTGATAAACCTGACAGGTCTCAGTTGCGCCTTTTCCCTCGGAGACTCCCTCTCTTTACACTGCGACAGCCCTTACACGTCACAAAATTTGACTTTTGCACGCCAGCGTATAGCATTGAGGTAAGCGCG
>SLSP01000387.1 GCA_007130345.1 Thermoflexales bacterium | reverse complement strand
CATCAGCTTCCGGGTGAGGGTCGATGCGAGCCTGCCGGTCGAGACAGTGATTACCAACACGGTTGACGTTATGGCGGCGGATCAACCGCTGTCCACGACAGCTACCGCGCTCGTCCGTGGGGTGACGCTGGATGTACGCGAGGAGGAAGGTGGTAGTGTAACCTTCACTGAGCCGCTTGTGCAAGGCGTCTACCGCTATGGGCAAGAAGTCACGCTCACGGCAACCGCAGAGCCTGGCTGGACGTTCGCCGGATGGAGTGGCGTTGTTGTGACCGAGACCAACCCGCTGGTGATCGAGATCGTGGAAGATACGGTCATCACGGCGACCTTCACGCAGGACGAGTACACGCTGAATGTGGACATCGTCGGCGACGGTGATGTGGACATCGATTCGGAACAAGCCTTCTACGTCTACGGGGATGTGGTCACATTGACCGCCGTACCAAGCGACACTTGGGGGTTTGCCGGGTGGAGTGGCGACGTGAGCACGACGACGAATCCGCTAGTGATCGAGATCGTGAGTAACACCGAAATCACAGCCACCTTCACGCAAGATCTCGCCCCCCACTCTCACATCTTCCTCCCCCTCGTCACCCGCAACTTCAGCGACTAACCATCTGCCACACGTAGTACCATAACCAACGGGAGGGTGAACATCACCCTCCCGTTGTGTTGTCAGCCCAAAAGTTGAGCGTCATCCCACGTTTCAAGGTCTTTTCAAAAACCGAGACTTAGGGCATAATAGGCAGGGGACGCGAGTTTCGCGTCCGGGCCGGGATGCTCTGGCTTATGGTATAATAGGACGACGGGGTGACGCATTTGCCCATCACTTAGTGGATTTTTGCTGTGGCCCGGAGACTGGTTTTCAAGGAGGTACAATGAAATTGACTAAATTTGCACCATATTGTTCGTGGATACTGTTGGCTCTATTGGGGAGTCTTGTTCTTTCGGTGGGATTTGCGCAAGCCGCGCCTCCAGCGCAAGATGCGCAGCCGGTGGTACTCTATTTCTTCTGGGGAGAGGGATGTCCGTATTGTGAAATGCAAAAACCCTTCCTGGCGGAGTTAGAGAATCGTTATCCCAACCTGGAAGTGCGCTCGTATGAGGTCTACCATGTGGCAGAAAACCGTGACCTGTTCCTGAGTATGGCGGAAGCGTCCGGCTTCGAGGCGCGGGGCGTGCCGGCGACCATCATCGGTGAGCGGCACTGGGTGGGCTATTCTGACGCTATGGCGCGCGAGATCGAGGCGTATGTGGCGGCCTGTGGCACCACCGCTTGTCCCGACGCGGGCGCGGGCATAGTCTCAGATGCCCCCGCGCCAGAACCGACCGCCACGCCGGTCTCACCGCCTGCTCCGCCAGAAGCATCCGCTGAATACCCGGTGGTACTCTATTTCTTCTGGGGAGTGGGATGTCCGCATTGCGAGAATCAGAAGCCTTTCCTGGCCGAGTTGGGGGAGCGTTATCCCAACCTGGAAGTGCGCGACTATGAAATCTACCACGTCGAAGAGAACCGCGACCTGTTCCTGAATATGGCCGCCAAAGTGGGCTTCGAGGCGCGGGGCGTACCGGCGACCATCATCGGCGAGCGGTATTGGGTGGGCTACGGGAGTGAAACCGCGCGCGAGATCGAGGCTAAAGTCGCCGCGTGCAGCGCGTCGCCCTGTGCTGACGCGGGCTTCGGCCTGGTCCCGGAGGCCCGCGAACCGGAACCGACGCGGGTTCCCGAAGGCCCCCCGGAGCAGCCGGCCGATGTCGATGACGCTGCTGGCCCCAATACCAACCTCACGTTGCCCATCATCGGCACGATAGACCTGGGGCAGCAGTCGTTGTGGGTCAGCACGGCCCTCATCTCCTTCGTGGATGGCTTCAATCCCTGCTCGTTGTGGGTGCTCTCCATCCTCATCTCGCTCACGTTGCGCACCGGCTCGCGGCTCAAGGTCTTCGTCACCGGCTTCGTCTTCCTCTTTATCACCTCGCTGATTTACGTCCTCTTTATCGCCGGGATGTTCACGATGTTCACCTTTATCGGCTTTATGGGCTGGATTCAAGTCGTGGTGGCGCTGCTGGCCCTGATCTTCGCCAGCGTCAACATCAAGGACTACTTCTGGTTCAAAGAGGGTCTCTCTTTCACCATCTCTGATGATAAGAAGCCCGGTATCTACAAGAAGATGCGCGCCATTATGCAGGCTGATTCTATCTGGGCGATGATGGCCGCGACGGTGGTGATGTCCACCGGGATCGCTATCGTCGAGTTGCCTTGCACGGCGGGCTTCCCGGTGCTGTGGACGAGCATTGTCAGCGCGCGGGGCGTGGATCAGACGACCTTCGTGCTGCTGTTAGGGCTGTATATGCTCATCTACCTACTCGATGAACTATCGGTCTTCGTTATCGCCGTCCTCACCCTCAAATCCAGCAAACTAGAGGAGAAACACGGACGCGTCCTCAAGCTTATCGGCGGGATGTTGATGCTGACCCTGGCCCTGGTGATGCTCGTCGATCCGACGTGGATGAACGACGTGACCACGACCCTGATCATCTTCGCGGCGGCCTTCGGCGCGGCGCTGTTGGTGCTACTGGTACATCGCAAGGTGCTGCCGCACTATGGGATTTACATTGGGACGGAAATGGAACTTAAAGCGCAATCCAAGAAACGCGCCACAAAGAAACAAAGGAGTGAAGTATGATCGAATCTAACCGTATTCAGGTGCGCGTTCACGGCGAAAGCGCCAGCGCAACCCGGCTTAATCTGACCTCTGGGAAGTTCAAGCTGGTGATTGACGAGCCGGAGAGCATGGGTGGCACCGATGCCGGCCCCACGCCAGTGCAAGTCTTGTTGATGGCGCTGGCCGGATGTCTAAACGTGACCGGGCACTTTGTCGCGCAGCAGCAGGGGATCAAACTTCAGGGGATGAAGATCGTGCTGGAGGGAAACTTGAATCCCGCCGCGTTTATGGGGATGTCCGATGCGGAGCGCGCCGGATTCCAGGGCATCCACGTCACCATCACCGCCGACGCGCCCGACGCCACAGACGCGGAATTGCAAGCCTGGATCGCGGAGACCGAGCGGCGCTGTCCGGTCACGGACAACATCCGCGCGGCGACGGACATCGCCATCCAGGTCAACCGGGCTTGACAGGCCATAGACGGGGCGCGTTTTTCTGAGTTAGGCACAGCACAAAGAGGAGGGCAACAGGATGGCACGACGCGGACTAGGACGAGGTTTGGATGTGTTGATTCCGGCGGGCGATGAACCGGCTACCGGCTTGCAAGAAGTGGCCGTGGACGCTATCGTCCCCAATCCCCACCAGCCCCGGATGCCCTTCCGCGACCAGGATATTGTGGAGTTGGCTGCCTCGATTCAGGAGCACGGCGTGATTCAACCACTGGTGGTCACGCGAGGGCCGGATGGCGGCTATCAGCTTATCGCCGGGGAACGGCGTTGGCGGGCCGCGCGGCTGGCGGGCCTGGAACGGGTTCCCGTCGTGGTCAAGGACGCCGCGCCGCAGGAGATGCTGGAGCTGGCGCTGGTGGAAAACGTGCAGCGTTCCGACCTCAACGCGCTGGAAGAGGCCCTGGCCTACAATCAACTGGTGGAAGAGTTTTCGCTCTCGCAGTCTGAAGTGGCTCGGCGCGTGGGCAAGAGCCGCGTCGCCGTGACCAACACGCTGCGCCTGCTGCAAGCCTCTGAGGCCGTGCGCGGCGCTTTGGTCGCGGAGCAGATCACCGAAGGCCACGCCCGCGCCCTCCTGGGCCTCTCAGATACGGAGGAGCAGGACGCCGCCCTAAGCGAGGTCGTGCAGCACGCCCTGACCGTGCGCCAGACCGAGGCCCTCGTGCAGCGTTGGCGCGCGGGCGACAAACCGGCCTCGAAACCGCCGCCAGCCCCCGCGCCGGAGGTCAAGGCGCTGGAAGAGCGCTTCCGCGAATCCCTGGGAACCCGCGTGCGCCTGCGCCCCGGACGCAAGGGCAACGGGCGCGTCGTGATCTATTACTATTCCGATGAAGAATTCCACGCGCTCTACGAGCGCCTGACCGGCGAGGAGCTTTGACATGACCGAGCACTGTATCTTCTGTCGCATCGCGCAAGGGGAAACCGATACCGAGCGCCTGTACGCCAGCGACGACATCACGGCTTTCCGCGACCTGCGCCCCCAGGCCCCCACGCACATCCTCGTCATCCCCAACCGCCACATCGCCAGCCTGGACGAAGCCCGCGAAGACGACGCGGCCCTTCTGGGGCGGATGATGCTCGTCGCGCAACACCTAACCGCCGAATTGGGACTGGATCGCGGCTACCGTCTCGTGTTGAACACGGGGGCACAAGGCGGCCAGAGCGTCTTCCACATGCACCTCCACGTACTCGGCGGTCGCCAGATGCAGTGGCCGCCGGGTTAGTCGGCGAGTGCGTCGGGAATCCAGGAAGAGACGCAGGAAGAAGTGACCACGTTGTATTCGCGGATTGAGGAGAGAATCAGCGCGGCGCGTTCAAACGGGTTGCTGGTTGCTGTTAAAATGGCACACAGCACGTATACGGAGGAAACCAATGCTCGAAGTGCAAGATTTTGTAGCCTCGCGGTTGTATAGCGATGAAGAAGCCGTAATCCAGGACGCGCTGCGGCATCTCCTGCGCGCGCGCCCTTATTTGCGCGTGCAACTGGCAATCCATCGTT
>SLSP01000014.1 GCA_007130345.1 Thermoflexales bacterium | reverse complement strand
TCACGGCACGCTCGCGCGAGTTGGCGGAGAAGACCTGGGCGCGGGTGTAGGGATTTTGGAAAGTGCCCTCTTGATGCCTGACGTTTGACGAGTGACGTTTGACGCTTGTTTCCTCTAACCCTTTATGTTAGAATGAACGTAACTGACCAGTGTTATGAGCATGCTCCAAGCCCCTGTCCCGGGGGCGGCTAGACCGGTAGGGTTCGCTTGAGCCGTCCCCGAGACGGGGACTTCGAGCTATTTTTGAGCGGTTTGCTCACAAAACTGAAGTGTTACGAATGAACAACGATGTGGATTGACGTAATCACGCTGTTTCCGGGGATGTTCCTCGGCCCGCTCCAGGAAAGCATCCTTAAGCGGGCGCAGCAGCGTGGCTTGTTGAACATCGTGCTGCATCACCTGCGCGATTATGCCTTCGACCGCCACCAGATGACGGATGACGTGCCGTATGGCGGCGGGGCGGGCATGGTCATGAGGCCGGAGCCGCTGTTCCGCGCGGTGGAGGCCATCGCGTCGGATGACGCGACGCCCATCATCCTGCTGACGCCCCAGGGCCGCCGGTTCGACCAGGCGATGGCGCGGGCGTTGGCGGCGCGGCCCCGGTTGCTCTTCATCTGCGGGCACTACGAGGGCGTGGATGAGCGCGCGCGGGAGCACCTCGTCACCGAGGAGCTTTCGCTAGGGGATTACGTCCTCACCGGCGGGGAGTTGGCCGCGATGGTCGTCATCGACGCGGTGGCGCGGTGGATTCCCGGCGTGCTCGGCGCAGACGACGCCGCGTCCGGCGATTCGCACGCCTCCGGTCTGCTGGAAGGCGCGCAGTACACGCGCCCGGCGCGCTTCAGGGGATGGGATGTGCCCGACGTATTGCGCTCCGGCCATCACGCGGCCATCGCGCGGTGGCAGTGGGAGCAGTCTTTGCGGCGCACGGCATCCCGGCGGCCCGATTTGCTGGCCCAGGCCGACCTCTCTGCCGAGGCGGGGGCGTTTTTGCAAGAGATTCATCCCGCGTTGCGTGAACCTGGAACCCAATAAGACAGTACATGTACTAGGGGATATTAAGGGGGAGATTGTGAACGGTGTGGAGGATGGCCGGTTAGTGGAACGGCTAAAAGAAGGAGACCTCAGAGCATTGGGAGAGCTTTTTACGCGCCACCGCGATATGGTTTATCGCACTGCTTTCGCTGTTACGCGAGATCGGCGGGCCGCGGATGACATTCTCCAGGAGTGCTTTGTGCGTCTGCACACCTACGCCGACTCGGTAGATACCGCTCGTCCGCTTCCTCCGTGGCTGTATCGCGTGACCATCAATTTGGCTTACGATTGGCTCGCTAAAAAACGGCCAGGCATCTCCCTGGATGATGTGATGGAGTGGTTCGCGGCACTGCCGGGGACCTTTCCCGCGCCCGATCTGCGCGCCGAGGAGAAAGAAACGCTGCGGATGGTGCGCGAGGTTGTGGCGAAACTGCCTCCGCCGCACCGCGCGGTGATTGTGCTGTTCTATATGGAGGAGTTGCCGGTGGAGGAGATAGCAGAAGTCTTGGAGCTTCCTGTGGGAACGGTCAAGTCGCGTCTCTATTATGCCAGAGAACGCCTGCGCGATATGATGCTGCAACGGCGGCGTTCCGTGCCCGAGGTGCTGTATGAGTTCACATGAGCGGGATGTGATAGCTTTGCTGTTTGAGGAAGCGTTGCAGCCGTATGCCGAGGCGTCTCCGCCGGCCGGTGCATGGCATGGGATTGAGCGCCGGCTGCACCGCTCCACGCGCCGGGGATGGCCCTGGCAAGAGGCGATGACGCGCTTCTTCGACGCCAGCGGCGTCTCTCTGGATACCCTGATCACGCCTTCGTTCGCGCCGTACAGCGCGCGGATGGAAGGGGCCTGGCATCCGATACCCTTTATTTCGGCCATGACGACATGGCGGTTCGCGCTCCGGGGGATTTCCTGAGTGGAAATTCCCGCGTTGCGCGTCTTGGCATATCTGCGTATATGGTATATAATTAACTAAGGGCGCGTTGTGTGCGTGATTTTCGCGTGTCCAATTCCTGTAAGGAGGTGATGTGGAGACATTCATAACAAAACTGTGTTTGAAGCCCCAATTTCATTTCGTAAACCAAACTATATCTGGAGGAGACTATGTTTAAGAATAAGTGGATTGTGTTTGCGGCGCTTCTGATGGTTCTGACGCTCCTGATCTCTGGCTGCGAGCCGGAGACCATCGTGGAGTATGTTGATCGAACTGTCGAAGTCCCCGGTGAGACCGTTGTTGAAACGGTTGAAGTCACCGTCGAGGTCCCCGTTGAGGTCCCCGTTGAAGTTGCGCCCCCGGCTGTTGAGCGGCAAGGCGCGTGGCTCGATACCATCGTCGTGGTTGAGGAGCCTTCTGCTGACCAAGCCGTAACCCGGATGGAAGTAGGGGAGGTTGACCTGTATGCTTTCGCAGTGGGCAACCCCGAAGTAGCGGCACAGATTGAAGCCTCCCCGGCGCTGGATGGGTATCTGTCTTTCGGTTCTTACAACGAAATGACCTTTAACCCCGTTGGCCCGGTCTTTGAGAATGGCAAGCTGAACCCCTTTGCCGTGCCGCGCGTGCGCGAGGCGATGAACTACCTCATTGACCGCGACTACGTCACCCAGGAGCTTATGGGTGGGTTAGGCGCGCCCCGCTGGACGTGCTTCAACAGCGCGTCTAACGACGCCGCGCTGTTGGCGGACGTGATTCGCGCTATCGAGTTGCAGTACGCTTACAACCCCGAACTGGGTGCCGAGATCATCTCTGAAGAGATGGAAGCCCTGGGTGCCACGATGGAAGGTGGCGTGTGGCAATACGATGGCGAACCGGTAGAAATCAGCATCTTGATCCGCACCGAGGATGAGCGCCGGGAGATCGGCGATTACTTCGGCAACCAACTGGAAGACATCGGCTTTGTCGTCATCCGCGACTACAAGACGGCGGCTGAGGCTTCCCCCATCTGGATCAGCGGCAACCCCGCCGATGGTCTGTTCCACATGTACACCGGCGGCTGGATCACCACGGTGGTGCCCCGCAACCTGGCCGACAACTTCGCCTTCTTCTACACCGATATGGGCCTGGGCGTGCCGCTGTGGCAGGCTTATGAGAACACCCCCGAGTTTTACGACCTGGCCGACCGGCTGGATCGCTCCGATTTCCGCACCCAGGAAGAGCGCCGCGACATGATGGAAGAGGCGCTGTGGATGGCGATGGAAGACGGTGTGCGGCTCTGGCTGGCTGACCGGGGTGCCCTGACCCCCAAGCGCACTGAAGTGCGCGTGGCGGCAGATCTGTACGGCGCGGTGAGCGGTTCCTGGCTCTGGCCTGTGACCATTCAGCGCGAGGGTGAGGTGGGCGGTTCGATGACTATCGCTATGCCGAGCCTTCTCACCGAGGCCTGGAACCCGCCAGACGGCACGAACTGGATTTTCGATATGATGCTCATTCGCGCCACCGGCGAGATGGCGACGTTGCCCGACCCCTTCACCGGTCTGCACCGCCCGCAGCGCATTGAGCGCGGCGAGGTCTTTGTGGAGACTGGCACGCCCATCGTCAAGACGCTGGATTGGGTGGACTTGCAGTTTGTGGACAGCATCGAAGTACCTGATGATGCCTGGGCGGCTTGGGATGCCACCGAGCAGCGCTTCCTCACGGCTGCCGAGGTCTATACCGAGACCGAGACCGTAGTGCGCAAGAGCGTGATCTACTATGAACCCGATCTGTACCAGAAGACTCGGTGGCACGATGGCAGCAACTTCTCCGTCGGCGATGTGGTGATGGCGATGATCCTCACCTTCGACCGGGCGCAGGAAGACAGCCCCTACTACGACGCCGCCAAGGTGCCGGCTTACAACTCCTTCATGGGTTCTTTCCGGGGCGTGCGCATCGTTTCCGAAGATCCCCTGATCATCGAGACTTACTCCAACGCTTTCCAGCCCGACGCGGAGAACTCGGTTACTTCCTGGTTCCCCTACTACGCGCAGGGTCAAGGTTCCTGGCACATGTTGTCCCTGGGCCTGATGGCCGAGGAGAAAGAACTGGCCGCCTTCAGTGGTGGCAAGGCGGATACGCTTGAGGTCGAGCGCCTGAGCTACATCGCCGGCCCCACCATCGCCATTCTGCAAGAGCAGTTGGAAGAAGTGCTGGAAAATGGCGAGATCCCCTACGCCCCCACCATGGGCGAGTTCGTGAGCGCGGCCGAGATCGAGGCCCGCTTTGAGAATTACGCGGAATGGTTCCGCCGCCGCAACCACTTCTGGATCGGCACCGGGCCGTTCTACCTGGAGCGCGCCTTCCCTGTAGAGGGTACGGTCGTGTTGCAGCGCAATCGGGATTACCCCGATATGGCGGATAAGTGGATGCGCTTCGCCGAGGCCCCCATCCCCGACGTGGAAGTGGATGGCCCCGGTCGCGTGTCCATCGGCGAAGAAGCCGTCTACGACGTCTTCATTACCTTCGACGATGCGCCTTACGCTCTTGATGACATCAACAACGTCACGTTCCTGGTGCTCGATGCAACCGGTTCCGTGGCGCACGTTGGCGAGGGTGTGGCTGTCGAAGATGGCCTGTTCCAGATCACGCTGGATGCGGATCTGACGGGCGGTCTTGAGGCTGGCTCGAACCGGCTCGAGGTTGTGGTTGTTTCTAACCTCGTTGCGGTGCC
>SLSP01000008.1 GCA_007130345.1 Thermoflexales bacterium | reverse complement strand
TTTGGGAACTTTTACTTCGGAAAACAGGCGATGTTCTGGGGGAATGGTGTTGACGCAGGCTTGCGCTTTCTCCCACAAAGGGCGTTTTTCGTGGGGAATCAGAAAACTGACGAAGTTTTCCAGGATTCCAGGCACCTGATTATCGGGCATAATCCATACCCCCACCTGCAGAAGGCGATAGGGTTGCTGCAAGGTAATCAGGGTGCCTGTGGAAGCCGGGGACTTGGGTAAATCTCCACCGCCAAAACGAGAAAATATGCCGCGCAGAGCATCCCAGCGCGCCGCCACGTCTTCGTCAGCATCCACAACAATGCCTAAGTGCGTCAAATTACCATCGTCCAGGATAACTTCTAGCCTTTCTAACAACCTTTTGATGCCGTCAGCTTGATCAATCGCAATCGCGTTCGCATTGGGTGGGTCACGATCTGGAATAAAGCAAGATATGTGGTGTTTTCTTAATAGCCCACGCAGCACATATTGATCATTACGTCCTTCCACAAGCAGTAGCCGTTGATAGCCCATCAGCGCACCTCGACGTCTTGCCGTGTGGCAATGCCCAGGCGTGCTCCATCAAATAAAATGGGGACGATATGCCCTTGCCGGTTCTCTAGCCTGATTAGCAAGCCCTCCTCCGGTGTTTCCAGTAGATTCTGTTGGAAGCCCTCGATGCAATCCCAACTGTGTGTCGTCGCAAACACCTGCACGTTTAGACGTTGCGCGACGTCAAAAATGATGCGCCACAGGCTTGAATGGACCGTGTAATGTAGTCCGCTATCGACTTCATCAATGAGCAATAAGCCGTCACGGGCGTTGACGAGGGCCAATAAAATGCCGAAAAGTCGGTTTGTGCCTTCCCCTAAACTGCGTAACGGGAGCGGTTCAGCGAGGGTGCTCAACTTGACCACTGGAATTCGTGTCGAGCGTGGTCCGTTTTGCCCTATGAGCGTCAGCCGTTCTATGTCTGGCACAATCAGACTTAGCCCGCGCGCGACTTCCTCCTCCTCCGGTTTCAAAGCGATTCTGTCCCATAATTCAGCAATGACCTCTTCCTTAAGCCCATTGGTGGAGATAAACTTGCAAGGAATCCCTTGTATAAATGACCAGGGAGCTGTGCGGGGAAACAACCCGGATAGGAGCAGGGAAAGAACTTTTTCGTTTCCCAACCGGATTGTGATCCCAGGGGCAAGTTCTAATATCTCCTCAATAGAGTTTAATTGTCTCGCTGGTTTCCACCTCCTCCGGTCATTCTTCGGAGTGTCTTGTTGCTCATACCACTCGGCGCGTATAGAAAAGTGTTTCTGGTCATTTTCTGTCGGGCCTATACTAAATTGTTCGGCCTTAAAGGATTTTGAAAAGATGCTTCTTCCATAGAAAAGATGTCTAAAAGCCTTGATATAGGTTTCATCTTCAACCGGGTGTTTGTGGTGAATGTTTTCAGCCTCATCACGGGACGCCAGGATGTCGAGGATCACTTCAGGATTGCCTCGATGCGCGTATATCCTGATCGCTTCCAGGAGACAGGATTTTCCCACATTGTTTTTTCCTACGATGAGATTAACTTGTGCCAGACGGCTAATATCCAAATGCTCGAATGTGCGAAACCCCTTGATTGTCAGTGAATCCAATACCAAAGTGTTCATTTTTCATAGCCTCTAATGTTAGTTTTCTGTGAATAGAAAATGGTTGATCGCGGATTGAACTTGCACCGCAGTCTCTTCCAGCGTGGCGTTGGTCGTGTCGAGTAATGTAATCGGTGGATTGAGGGTGGGGCCGGTGTCTTTGAACCACTGGTTGAAACTGACCTGGCTTTTAATAAAGGCGTCGGCGGCGTTGGCCCGCCATTGGGGACGGGCGCGCAGCCTGCTGACCAACGTGTCGGCGTCGCAGGTGAGCGCCAGATAGGACACCGACGAGAAGTAGCGGCGCTCGATGCACGCCTCGATATTTTCCGGCACGCCGAAGCCCGCGCCGAATAGCACGACCGGACGCCCCGACTGCCCGATGTTCTTGCTCACTCGCAGCCAAATCTCGAAGAACTCACGGAAGTTGTCCTCCGGCTTGTCGAACGCCGGACACCAGAGGATGTCGCAATCTAGCAAGACCGCGCTGGTAACACGGCCCACGAGCGCGTTGCAGACGGTGGATTTCCCCGTGCCACTGGCGCCGCCCACCAGCAGCAGCGGCAATGCGCGGAACGGGTGCGCGTGCTCGCACGCCGGGCAGATGGCATACGGCCCCGCTGGATCGATGATCTTGTCGGCGTGATATACCCCACACTGATGACAAACGTTGAACATGGCAGTTGTTCCTCCGTAGCTGTGAAATGTCAAACGTGAACCGTCAAACGTCAGGCGCAATTGACGTTTAACGCCTCACTCATACCGCAGCGCTTCCACCGGCTGCAAATTCGCCGCGCGCCACGCCGGGTAGATGCCGCCGATGAGGCCCAGGGCCAGCGTCGTGCCGAACGCCTGGAGGATGAGCGCGGGCGTGTACTGCATCTCCAGGAAGCCCTGCACCTCTGGGATGAGGTTCAGCCCGTAGCCGAGCGCGACCCCGGCGGTAATCCCCACGGCCCCGCCGAGCAGGCTCAACATCACCGCCTCGCGTACAATCATACCAAGCACGCGCCGCTTCCGCCAGCCCAGGGCGCGCAGCACGCCGATCTCGCGCGTGCGCTCGAAGACGCTCATCACCATCGTGTTGGTCATCCCCAGGCCGCCCACCACTAGCGCCATCAGCGAAATGCCCCACACCATCCCCTCCATCATCTGCATATCGGTGAGGTTCTCGGTGAACTCGCTGGCCGGCGAAAGCGCGACTTCGGGATGGCGGCTTTCGATCAGGGCGATGATGTCCTCGGCTTGCTGCGGATCGTCGAGCCACACGCCCATAAAGCTGACCTTGCCGCTCTGCCCAAAGAGACGTTGCGCGTCGCGCAGGGCGATGATGCCCGCGCCATCTTGCAAGGGGATGCCGGTCTCGTAGATGCCCACCACGCGGAAGCTGCTCTCGAAGATGCGCACCGTCTGGCCGACCTCGCGGCCCAAATTCTGCGCCGCCACCCGCCCCAAGAGGATCTGCCGCCCGGTCTGGAGCGGTTCGCCCGCCACAATCTTGAAATCCTGAATCATCAGCCCGCGCGGTTGGTAGCCGAAGACGATGAAGAAGGGCAGGTCGCCGAGCATCGTATAGCCGGTGAGGAAGCCTTCCGCGCTGCGGACGCCGGGCAGCGCGGCGATGCGGCGCACCGCGCTCTCGTCAATTTTGCTGAGATCCACCGACGCATCGGTCTCGCTGCCCACCAGATGCGCGCCGCCGCTCATCGTCAGGCCAGAAATCGCATCCATCATCCCCTCGCCCATCGCGCCCATCAGCACAATGGACAGCATCGCAATCCCTATGCCGATGACGGTCAGCAGCGTGCGTACTGGTTGGCGCAGGATGCTGCGCAGCGCGGCCCACCGGACGTGGCGACTGGCGTGGAGGGTGCCGCTGTCGGCGCGCATCGCTTCGACCGGGAGCAGGCGCGACGCCCGCCACGCCGGGAGGCCGCCGCCAATCAGTCCGAGCGTCAGGGCCACGCCTAGCCCTTGAAGGATGAGTTCCGGCGCGATGGTCGGCGGCAGTATCGCGCTGACGGTGGGGACGTTGGCGATGGCGCGCACCGCCCCCACGCCGATCCCCGCGCCCACCAGGCCCCCCAGCAGGCTCAAGACCACCGACTCGCCGAGCACCATCCGCAGCACGCGGCCCGGTCGCCAGCCGATGGCGCGCAGCACGCCGAACTCGCGCGTGCGCTCGAAGACGCTCATCAGCATCGTGTTCATCACGCCCACGCCGCCGATGAGGATCGCCACCAGCGACACGCTCCAGGTGAAGGCGTCCACGTAGGCGAACATCTCCTGGTTCTCGGCGAAGTCGCCGGATTGCGTGGCGACCACGTTGCGGAACCGCTGCTCGATGCGCTGCTGCAAGGCATCGAGGTCTGTGCCGGCGCGCACCTTCAGCAGAAAGGCGTTGACCTGGCGCGGACGCCCCGTGATGGTTTGTGCGTCTTCCAGCAGCACCACCGCCGCGCCATCCTGGAACGGCTGCCCGGTCTCGTAGATACCCACGACGCGATAGGTGCTTTCGTAGATGCGGAACGTGTCCCCCACCGACTTCTTCAAATCTCGCGCGGCCATATAGCCGAGCAGTACGGGCCGCCCGCCGCGCCCGCTCGCCCGCCGCGAAAGCGGTTCGCCCTCCACCAGCTTGAACGTCTCGATGGCGAAGCCGTCCGGTTCGTAGCCGTAGACGATGAAGTAGGGCGCGTCATCGGTGGCGGCGAAGGTGTAAATCATCGGCGTGACGGCGGTGACGCCGGAGAAGCCCGCCAGCGTCTCGCCCAACGCCTGATCCACCGCGCTGAAGGCGATGTCCAGCGCGTCATCCTGCATCACCAGCAGATCGGCCCCGCTGCCCCCGCCGAGCGCGTCGTACCCGGCGGAGAACCCCTCGGCCAGGATGCTCAACGCCACCACCGCCGCCACACCCACGGCGATGCCAAACAGCGTCAACAGCGTGCGCATCTTGCGGCCCCACAAATTTTTGAGGATCATAGCTGGTTCCTGTTGGTCGTGCTCAAAAAGAGTATAGTGCGTAGTGCGTGTTCCGTATTTTTTGTATTGCGCGATTTACGCA
>SLSP01000401.1 GCA_007130345.1 Thermoflexales bacterium | reverse complement strand
TACCTTCTCCCGCGCGCAAAAAATCCAGCAAGCTTTCCAGGTCGCCAAATGTGTGCCGCTCCTGTGAACCGACTTGTTCGAGCATCGCTTGCCAGGGCGCTGCATCGCCAAGTCGCCACAACCGTAGCAGATACGAGCGATACTCGGTTTGAGCGATGTCCGGAGTTTGGTTGCCCATATGTTCCATGCTATAATGCTCCCTGGATTATGACCTACGAATTACGCGCTATACTCACCCGCATTTTCCCCCACCCTTTTCCATACACAAGTATAATCGGCAAACGTCACGGAAACGTCACCACATGACAAAACCATTAACTATTGCTCTACTAGGGGCCTTTCAGGTTAGCACAAACGACCGACCACTCACCGATTTTGGGGCCGACTCGGCCCGCGCGCTGTTGGTCTATCTGGCAATGCATGCCGAAACCCAGTTCGAGCGGCCATTCCTGTCCGCACTGCTGTGGCCTGAACAGCCCGAGGCCGAAGCGCTACACGCGCTGCGCCAGGCCCTCAACCGGCTGCGCAAGACCATCGGCGATCAGGATGCCGCCCCACCCTTCCTGCGCATCACCCGCACCACCATTCAATTCAACCCGCGCAGCGACTATCACCTTGATGTGAGCACCTTCAGGGCATTGCTGGATGCCGCGCACCGCCATCCGCATCGCCGTTTGCATGTGTGCCGCGCGTGTCACCAACGCTTGACCCAGGCCGCGGAATTGTATCGCGGCGATCTGTTGGCCGGGTTTTCCTTCGGGAGTTACGTGTTCGAAGAGTGGTTGTTAATGGAGCGCGAACAGTTGCACCGGCAGGCCATCGACACCTTCTACCAACTGGCCGCCTATCACGAACGCCAGGGCGACTTTGAGAGGGCGCAGCATTACGCCCGGCGGCAGGTGGCGTTGGAGCCCTGGCGCGAGGAGGCGCACCAGCAGTTGATGCGCGCGTTGGCCTGGAGCGGACAGCGCAGCGCGGCCTTGATGCAGTACAACGCTTGTCGCCATATTCTGGAAGCGGAACTGGGCCTGGCACCCACTCCCGCCACCGAGACTTTGCGCGCGCAGATTGAGGCCGAGACGCTGGCCGCCCCGCCGCAACCGCCGCACAACCTGCCCGCGCACCTCGTTCCCTTTATCGGACGCCAAGTCGAGTTGGCGCGGATCACCGAGAAGTTGAATCGCCCAGATTGCCGGCTGTTGACGTTGGTGGGGCCGGGCGGCGTGGGCAAGACCCGCCTGGCGCTGCAAGTCGCCTGGGAAGAGCGCGGAACGTTTCGAGATGGAGTCTACTTTATCCCGTTGACGGACGTGGGATCGCCGGAGGCGCTGACCGCCGCGATAGCGCAAGCGGTGGGCCTCAACTTTCGTCCTGGCGGCGTACCACAAGACCAATTGAGCGATTATCTGCGGAAGAAGGAAGTCCTCCTGCTATTGGATAACCTAGAGCACCTCTCGTCCGGTGGGGAATTGCTGGTGGCCCTGCTGCGTCGCGCCGCCAATATGCGTATCCTGCTGACCAGCCAAACACGCTTGAATCTGCCCGGCGAGTGGTTGTTTGACGTGGAATCGCTCGATTATCCCGGCCCAGACGTGCCAGACACGGGCGCTGATTATGGCGCAATGCACTTCTTCATCACATGTGCGCGCCGCCAGCAACCCGCTTTCGCCCGCACCCCCGATGATCTGCCGCACATCGCGCGCATCTGCCAACTCGTCGGCGGGATACCGCTGGCGCTCGAGTTGGCGGCCAGTTGGCTGCGCGCGTACACCTGCCAGGAGATCGCCGAGGAAGTGCAACGCGATCTGGATTTCCTCCAGGCCACCTCGCCGGGCGCGCCGCCCCGCCACCATAGCGTGCGTGCGGCGTTCCGGCACGCCTGGACCTTGCTCACGGACGAGGAACAGCGCGTTTTGCAACACCTGTCCGTTTTTCGCGGCGATTTCGGCAGAGAGGCGGCCCTCCACGTGACCGCCGCGTCGCCGCAAACCCTGGCCGCCCTGGTGGACAAGTCTATGCTCAACCGCGTCACTTACGCGCAACCGCATCCCGCGACCCGTTACACCCTGCACAACCTCGTGCGCCGTTATGCGGCAGAACTGTTGGAGGCCGATCCAGAGGAGGCTGCGCGCGCCCACGCGCAACACTGTGACTACTACTGCGCGCTGTTACAGACGTTGGAAACCGATCTAATCGGCAGCGCGCAACGCCCGGCCCTCGACACGTTAAGCGACGAGATCGAAAACGTCCGCGCCGCCTGGGAATGGGCTATCGCCCAGGGCCGTGTGGCGGCCATCGAGCAAGCGATGGTCAGCCTGACCCACCTCTATACCCTGCGCAGTTGGTTCCAGGAAGGCGCGGCGACCTTCGGCCAGGCCATACACCGCCTATCCCAAACCCTGCCGGCCCCGGAACACCCCCACCCCCTCATCCAACGGCTTACCGCGCGCCGGGGGACATTCCTCATCCATTTGGGGCGTTATGAGGAAGCCGCGACGCTCTTAGAAGACAGCCTCAACGCCCTGGAAACGCTCGGCGATGCCGAGGAGATGGCGGGGTGTCTCAACAACCTGTCCTTCATCAGCGGGCGACAGGGTGACTACGCACAGGCCGAGGCACTGCTGCACCGGGCGCTGACCCTGGCCCAGACCACAACATCGCGCCATTTGGAGGCCGATACCCTGAGCCGTCTGGGAGCGGTTTACTTTTATCTCGTCGATTACGCGGCCTCTAGCGATTGTTATACCCAGGCGCTGCACATTCGCCGCGAACTCGGCGACCGGTTCGGCGAGAGCCTGACGTTGGGCAACTTGGGGATCGCAGCGTATGAGCAAAACAATTTTGCCGCCGCGCGCGCCTATTTTGAGCAATCCCTGGACATCCTCCGGGACGAGCTCGGCAACCCGGAGCGCGAGGGCTGGGTCCTCAATAATCTGGGGATGCTGGCGCTGGATTGCGGCGCGTACACCGACGCGCAAGCGCATTACGCGCGCGCGTTGGATATCAGCCGGCAGATCGGCGATTTGTGGGGCGAGAGCAACACGTTGGGCAACCTGGGGTTAGTCTATTGGTCGCTCGGCGATTTTGCCGCGGCCGACAATTGCTACACCGAGGGCGTCAACATCAAACGCGAGATCGGCGACCGCCGGGGTGAGAGCCTGATCCGCGCCTTCCAATCCTTGCTCTATCACGATCTGGGCGATGCCGCCGGCGCGCTAGAACACGGCCAGTACGCGCACGCGCTGGCGCAAGAACTCGACACCTCCCAGGTTTTGGCGTATGCGCTGACCGCGATGGCCCACGCGCGCGTCGCGTTAGGGCAACTCGACGCGGCCAGCGCCGCTTATCACCAGGCATTAGCCATCCGCCGCGAGATCGGCCAGCACAGTTTAGCGATGGAGGCTATCGCTGGATTGGCGCGTGTCGCGCTCTTGCAAGATAACCTCATCCAGGCGCAGGCTTATGTGGACGAAATCCTGGCTTACCTGGAACGCGAATCGCTCGATGGCGCGCTGGAGCCATTTCTGGTCGATCTGACCTGCTACCGGGTGTTACACGCGCAGCACAACCCCCGGGCCGGGCCAATCTTAGAGACAGCTTACCAACGCTTGCAAGCGCGCGCGGCACGCATCGGCAACCCGGCATTGCGCCGCACGTTTCTGCACAAGGTGAAGTCCCACGCGCAACTCGCGCAGCTATGGGCAGCGCAGAGCCGGCCCACCGCAAAAGACTCTTGACAACTCACGCGCTTGCCGCCATAATAACGCTACGACTCTACTGAAAGAACCCTAAAAATCCGATTTTTTAGAGACTGGATACTACAATGGATTTTCCGCGTGCGAATTTCATATAGGTAGTAAGTCACGTGTGGAAAAATCGGATTTTTGACTTTTTTCAGGGGACTCACGCTACCTTACACCGTAAACAGGGGGTTCCTATGCCGGCTATCGAAGTAAAACCTGGAATTTACTGGATTGGCGTTAATGACCGCACCACTGATCTGTTCGAAGGGCTGTGGCCCATCACCAGCGAGGGCGTCTCGTACAACGCCTACGTCATCGACGCGGACAAGAAAGTGCTCGTGGACATGGCGAAAGACCTCAAGGGCGATGCTCTGGTCGATCAGATTGCCAAAGTTGTCGATCCCGCCGCGCTGGATTACATCGTCATCAACCACATGGAGGCCGATCACACGGGCGTGATTCGCACGTTGCGCCGCATCGCGCCCCAGGTCGAGTTCCTCTGCTCCAAACGCGCCGTGGATATGCTCGCCCACTACTTCCACATCACCGAGGGCGTGCGCGTGGTAGAAGATGGCGAAACGCTAGACTTAGGCTCGCACGCGCTCCAGTTCTTCATCACGCCGATGGTGCATTGGCCGGAAACGATGATGACGGTGGAGACCTCGCAGAAGGTGCTCTTCTCCTGCGATGCCTTCGGCGGTTACGGCGCGCTCCAGGGCGCGATCTTCGACGATCAGTACCCGCGCCTGGACTTCTACGAGCGCGAGGCGCTGCGCTATTACGCCAACATCGTGGCAGTCTTCTCGCGCCCAGTGCTCAAGGCCATCGACAAACTCGCCGGCGTCCCGGTGGACGTGGTCGCGCCGTCGCACGGCCTGGTCTGGCGAGAGAACCCCGGCCGCATCATCGAGCTATATCACCAATGGGCGCAGTACGCGATTGCGGG
>SLSP01000435.1 GCA_007130345.1 Thermoflexales bacterium | reverse complement strand
GCCAGCACGAAGGCCCCGGCAGACGGCGGATGCGCCACGTCGAAGCGCACCTCCCAATACGGCGGCTGAGGCCGCGCCTGGCGGAAGGTCGCCGTCTGCCGCTTGACCACGAGACTCAGCCCTTGTGGATGGCCTGCCCGAAGACGTCGTGGGCGGCTTCCATCACGGCTTCGTTGAGCGTGGGGTGCGCGTGGACAGTGTGCGCGATTGCGTCGGGCGTCAACCCGGCGTTGTGGGCCAGCACCAGTTCCGGCAGCAGTTCCGTGGCCTCCGGGCCGACGATCACCGCGCCGAGGATGGCCCGGCTCTCCGCGTCGGCCACAATTTTGACAAAGCCCGCGTTTTCGCCCAGGCCCAGGGCCTTGCCGTTCGCCAGGAAGGGGAACTGGCCGACTTGCACATCGTGCCCGGCTTCCTTGGCGGCGGCTTCGCTCAGGCCAAAGGAGGCCACCTGGGGCGAGGTGTACGTTCCGCGCGGCATCGCGTGGCGGTCGAAGGGGGCCGGATCGCGCCCGGCGATGGCTTCGACGGCGATGAGCGCCTGCGCCGAGGCGACGTGGGCCAGCGGCAGCCGCCCGTTCAGGTCGCCGATGGCGTAGATGGTGGGAACGTTGGTTCGCATCACGTCATCCACCGTGACCCAGCCCTTTTCGGTTGCGACGCCGGCGGCTTCCAGGCCGAGGCCCGCGCTGTTGGGCTGCACGCCGATGGCGACGAGGGCCACGTCGGCTTCCAGCGTTTTCTCGCCTTTGGCGTCGCTCACGCGCACCGCGACGCCGCTCTCGGTCACGTCCACGCCCGCGACGCGGGTTTCGGTCAGCGTCTTGATCTTCTGGCGGCGCAGGTGGCGGGCCAGTTCCGAGGCGGCGTCCGCATCCTCGGCGGGCAGAATCTGCGGCATCATCTCCACCACCGTGACCTGGCAGCCGTAGGCGGCCCAGACGGTGGCGAATTCCAGCCCGATGGGGCCGGCGCCGATGATGACGGCGGAGGCGGGCAGTTCGCGGCGTTCGAGGGCCTCGCGGGCGGTGAGCACGCGCTCGCCGTCTACCTCGATGCCGGGGATCACCCGCGCCCGTGAGCCGGTCGCCAGGATGATGGCGTCGGCCTGAAGGGTCTGCGTCTCGCCGTCGGCCAATTCGACCTCGATGGTGTCGGCGGCGGTGAGCTTGCCGTGGCCCATCAGCACCTCGACGGCGTTGCCGCGCATCAGGGCTTCCACGCCCTTCGCCAGCCGCCCGGCGATCTTGCGGCTGCGGTCGATGGCCGCGCCGAAGTCGAGGGCGACGTTCTCCGCGCTAAAGCCGAACTCGCGTCCGCCTTTGGTCAGCAGTCGGGCGACTTCGGCGTTGCGCAGGAGGGCCTTCGTGGGAATGCAGCCCCAGTTGAGGCACACGCCGCCCAGGTGCTCCCGCTCAATGAGGACGGCTTTCATACCGAGTTGCGCGGCGCGCGCGGCGGCGACGTAGCCGCCCGGCCCCGCGCCGATGATGGCGATGTCATAGTGGGTTTGTGTCATGGGTAACTCCTTATGCAAATGGCGAATGGCAAATACGAACAAAACTGCTTGCAGGGGAACGTCAGTTCCCCGGTTTGGTGTCGCGGATCTGACGATCCGCTCTGAGCGCAATTACACGGCGCTAGGAGCGGGGGATGGGGCGATGTACCAGGTGCAACACGCGCTGGAGCATCGCTTCGATGGATAACTCGGTGTTGTCGAAGATGATGGCGTCATCGGCGGGACGGAGGGGGGCGGTGGCGCGGTTGCTGTCGATGCGGTCGCGCTTCTTGATGATGGACAGCACCTCGGCGTAGGTGATCTCCTTGCCCTGCTCCTGGTTATCCAACAGCCGCCGGTGGGCGCGCTCCTCGGCGGAGGCGACGACGTACAGCTTGAGGTCGGCGTCGGGCAGCACCACCGTGCCGATGTCGCGCCCGACCATCACCACGTCCCCCTCGGCGGCGATGGCGCGCATCTTCTGCGTGAGGGCCGCGCGCACAACGGGATAGGCGGAGACAGGGGAGACCGCGTGATCGACTTCTGGGGCGCGCAAGTCCCAGGTGACGTCTTTCCGCTCGACGTACACGGTACATTGCCGCCCGTCGTCCTCTGTGGGATTGCTCACGCGAATGTCAAGGGTCTGGGCCAGGCGCGAGATTTGGGCTTCGTCCTCGATGGGGATGCCCCGATGCAGCGCGGCCCAGGTCACGGCGCGGTAGAGCAGGCCGGTATCCAGATAGAGGTAGTCCAGTGATTGCGCCAAATGATGTCCAATGGTGCTCTTGCCAGAAGCGGCCGGCCCGTCAATAGCGATGGTAGAGGGTTTCAACGCCGTCGCCCCCTGTTGCTTTGGCCCTTCCCTTTGCCCCGGCGTGATTTGCCCCGCCGCGAGCCTTTCCCCCGGCGCCGGGCAATCCCCACTTCCTCTTGCAAGGCCGAGATTTCCTTATCAGTCAGATGCCGCCACTGGCCTAAAGGTAAATTTCCTAGCGTCAGCGGCCCCATCTGGATGCGGATCAGGCGTTGCGCGGGATGGCCTGTCGCGCCGACGATGCGCCGCACCATGTGCTTGCGCCCCTCGTGGAGCGTCACAATCAGCCAGGTATGGTCGCGCTCGCGCTGGTCTACCCGCACCTTGTCGAAGCGCGTGCGCTGGCCGTCCAGGACGATCCCGCGCCGCCAGCGTTGCAGCAGATCGTCGCTTGGCGTGCCTTTCACGCGGACGCGGTAGACGCGCGGATGCCCATAGCTTGGGTGCGTGAGGTGCTGCGTCAGCGTGCCGTCATTGGTGAGGAGCAGCATTCCCTCGCTGTCGGCGTCGAGCCGGCCCACCGGGTAGAGGCGCTGCGGCAAGTTCACCAAATCGAGCACGGTGCGCCGTTCCTGGGGATCGTCCGTCGTGGAGATGTAGCCCCTCGGCTTGTGGAGCATCACGTAGACGTACTCTTCCGGCTTGCGGATGGGCACGCCATCGAGGGTGATGCGTTGCGTTTCCGGGTCGGCCTGGTCGCCCAACTGCGCGATGCGACCATCTACGGACACCCGGCCCTTCTCAATCAACGTTTCGCAGCTCCGCCGCGAGCCGTAACCCGCGCGAGCCAGTATCTTTTGTAATCGTTCAGTAGTCATAAGGGCATTATACTAGGAAATAGCGAGATTGCGATAGGGCGATATGGCGTCAAACGTCAAACGTCACCGGAGCGCAGAGAAACGCCCCCCGTCCGGCGGATGGGGGGCGCTGGCGTTTTTGATAGAACCTACTCGTTGACGCGGCGCAGCGCGCCCAGGGCCGAGGAGGCCGCGTCGCCGATGGCGCGCAGCATCTCCGCGCGGTTCTCCTGCGTCTGCGCGACGATGTCCTGGTGCATATCCCACAGCGCGCGATCCGGCTCGCCGTTGGCGTCTTCGGGGATGCAGACGAGGGTGTCGCCGTCGAATTTGATTTGCGTGTAGGCCCGCAGCTTGATGTTGCCCTCGGCCACCAGCTTGTGAATGTCCTTGTCCGGCCCAATCATCACCTGGATTTGGTCGTGGGGCGTGGTGTAGGTGCAGACTTCTAGCTCCGAAACGTCGGCGATGAACGTCTCGACTTTGTCGGCCAGGTCACTGGCGAATTTTCGCACGGCTTCTTGTAGATTTCCCATTTTGGTCTCTCCTGTAAGGTTGCTAAATGGTGGATTGGTGAGTAGTGAATAGTGAGCAGCCACAGACAGCGCAACTACCTTGACAATGTCACATTCACTTTGTAAGGCTCGTAGCCCTCGTCCCCGAGGGCGTCTAAGTAGGAGGTACAGGCTATAGCCGCCCCCGAGACGGGGGCTTGGAGCCTTGACTAAAGAAATATGACATTGTCAAACTACTCACTGCTCTCTGCTCACTAATTTATGCCTGGGAGTTGGAGGGCGGGCCAGGCGGTGCGCAGTTCTTTGAGTACGTCGCGCGCGAATCTCCAGACGGCGGGGAGCAGTAGCAGTTGTCCCCCGGGAACCGCGGCTTTGACGGTCAGGCCGACCGCGCCCCCGGCGACGATGGCCGCCAGTCGGATGAGCGCCAGCCGCGAGCCGAGCGCGGTCTGCACGGCCTGCCGATGCAGCGGGATGTGGGTGGACGGCGCGGCCACGGGCCACCGGGTGGTGAAGTTGCCCGTCCAGCCGACGGTGGTTTGCGCGATGGGCGTGCCGCCGCACACCGTCTCGATGCGGGCATACTGCGCGACCATCCGCTGCACCTGCGCCACGAAGCCCTCGAACTGGCGGCGGGTGCTGGCGTCATCCTCCGACTCGGCGGGCGCGCGCCCGAAGGCGACGGCGGATTGCGCCAGCACCGCCCGATGCAGCGCGGTCTTGGGCTGCGCCAGGCGCTCCGTCGGCGAGAAGGAAAACGCGCCCGGATCAAAGCGACGCAACTCGGACTCGGCCCGCGCCAAGTCGCTTTGCGCCAGGTCGAGCGCGCGCTGTTGCCGATGCAGCCACGCGGCAGCCTGGGCCGCGTCGCCGGGCAGCGCGATGCGCCACGTCGGTGGCTCTGGGGCGGCTGGCGCGCTGAAGGCGACGGCTTCCAACGCGGGAGAGGGCGCGGCCACGTCCCACAGGCCGAGCGGGTCTTCCCCATCGGGCAGCGCGATGCCGGTCAACGCGAAGTGCGCGGCGTCCATCAGGGTGTGAGCGAGCCGAGCAGGTTGGTCGCCATCT
>SLSP01000471.1 GCA_007130345.1 Thermoflexales bacterium | reverse complement strand
GCGCCTGCGCGCCGCCGGCTTCGAGGTCTTATTGCATCAGCAAGTTCCCCCCAACGACGGCGGCCTCTCGCTAGGACAGGCCGCGCTCGCAGCAAGGGGATAACTGCCCCTGGAAACGGAACTGTTACCCAAAGGAGAGTCCCCTGAAAGAAGTCCAAAAATCCGATTTTTCTACACGCAACCTACTACAGATATGAAATTCGCACGCGAAAAATCTATCTTTAGGAGCAAGCTTCTACAAAATCGGATTTTTAGAGGGCTTTCAGAAGCGTTAAAGGACAATTTATGCCCAACCCTGACCGTGATTATCTGACCTTACTCCTGGATCGTTATTGGTTCGCGCCGCCGGTGGCACTGTGGCGCGCGGTGGAGTTGCGCACTGTGGCGGAGGAGGACTTCCCTCGCCCGATGCTCGACCTGGGCTGCGGCGATGGCCTTATCGCGCAGGTGCTCTTCGCGGATGAGACGCCCATCGAGGCGGGCTTCGATCCGTGGCTGGCGCAGGTGCGTCAGGCCCCCGCGAGCGGCGCTTACGCGCGCGTCCAGCAGGCCCTCGGCGACGCGATGCCCTATCCCGACGCGACCTTCGGCTGCGTCTTCAGCAACTCGGTGCTGGAGCACATCCCCGACCTCGCGCCGGTGCTGGCCGAGGTCGCCCGCGTGCTCCGCCCCGGCGGGCGCTTTATCGCCACCGTGCCCAGCGACGCCTTCCGCCGCCTGCTGGCCGGCTACCGCGAGCGCGTCGAAGTCGCCGACTTCGATGGGGCCGAGGCTTACGCCCGCGCCGTCGATGCGCGGCTAGAGCACCACCGCTACCCCTCCCCGGCGGAATGGGGCGAGATGCTGGCCGAGGCCGGGATGCGCCTCGCCCGTGCCCGCTACTACATCCCCGCCGAGGTGGAAGTGCTCTGGGATCGCGCCAATGCGACTTACGGCATCCACGAGCACGGGCAACCGCTCTATCGCTGGCTGGCCTCGCCGCGCCTGCGCAAATTCGGCTATCAACCGTTCATCCGCCGCTGGGTGGTCAACCAATTGGGCGCGCATTGGCGGCGGGCTTACGAACTGGACGTGCCCCCCGGTGGCGTCGGCGGCGGGCTGGTCGTAGTAGGGGAGAAACTATAGTGACTTTGGGAGATTGGAACGATGTGGTCGCCCGCCATCCCGCCGGGCATCTGTTGCAGACGACGCACTGGGCTGCCTTAAAGCGCGATTTCGGATGGGAGAGCGAGGTCGTCACGCCGGAAGGCTGCGATAGCGGGGCGCAGGTGCTCTACAAGCCGTTACCGCTCAAGCTCGGCACCATCGCTTACGTGCCGCGTGGCCCGGTGGTGGATTGGGCCGATGCCGGAGCCACCCGCGCCGTACTGGACGCGGTCGAGGCGGCGGCGCGAAGGCGGCGGGCCTGGGCGCTCTGGATCGAGCCGGAGTTGCGGGACACGGAGGCAGCGCGGGACAAGCTCGCCGCGCTCGGCCTGCGCGAGGCAACCCGCACTATCCAGCCGCCGCGTACCATCTTTGTGGATATTGCTCCGCCCGAAGACGCCATCCTCGCGGCGATGAAGTCGAAGACGCGGTACAATATCCGCCTGGCGGGCCGCAAGGGCATCACCACGCGCCAGGGCGCGCTCGACGACGTGCGGACTTTCTACGATCTGATGGACACCACCGGCGAGCGGGACGAGTTCGGCATCCACAGCTACGCCTATTATCATCGCGCGCTGGAGCTTTTCCTGCCCACCGGCAACGCCGCGCTGCTGCTGGCCGAGTTCGAGGGCGACGTGCTGGCCGGGCTGGTGGCCTTCGCGTTAGGGGACACGGCGTGGTACTTCTACGGGGCCTCATCCAACCGCCACCGCGAGAAGATGCCCACCTACGCCCTCCAATGGGAAGCTATCCGCTGGGCCAAAGCGCGGGGCTGTACCCGCTACGACCTGTGGGGTATCCCCGACCACGATGAGGCGGTGCTGGAAGATAAGTTCACAGAGCGGCGGGATGGCCTGTGGGGCGTCTACCGCTTCAAGCGCGGCTTCGGCGGCGAGGTCACGCGCTACGTCGGCCTGTGGGAGAAGTCGCTGCATCCGCTCTACCCGCTGGCGGCTCGCATTCAGGCGGCCCATCGCGCCCCGCCTGTGTGATTGTCCCCAGAAGCCAACAAGCCCCCGTCAGGTGACGGGGGCTTTGGCTTGCCGCAACGGGCGCGGCTTAAATCCAACCGCGCAAGCGCATCGCCTTCTCGACGCGCGCTATCGCTACCCAGTAGGCCGCGTCGCGCATATAGAGGTTCTTGTCCAGGGCCATCTTCAACACGCCCTGGAACGCATTCGCCATCTTCTGATCCAGCTTCTCCAGCACCTCTTCTTCGGGCCAGTAGTAGTTCATATCGTTCTGCACTTGCTCGAAGTAGGAGCAGGTCACGCCGCCGGCGTTGCAGAGGAAGTCGGGGAGCATGAAGATACCGCGATCGCGGATGACAGCGTCGGCTTCGGGCGTGGTGGGGCCGTTGGCGCCCTCGGCGACGATCTTGACGTTCTCGTGAATCTGCGCGACGTTATCCATCGTGATGGCGCCCTCGATGGCTGCCGGAATCAGCACGTCCACGTCTTTGCTCAACCAGGCGTCGCCGTCTTCGATGACGTAGTGCGCCTTTTTGGCCTCTTCCTTGTCGATGGTGCCGTACTGATCGGTGATGCTCTGCAAGAAATAGGGATCGATGCCGTCTTTTCTGGTGAAGGTGTAGGAGGTCTTGTCCTCGCGGTCCCAGCAGGAGACGCTGATGACCTTCCCGCCGAGCATCTCGATGAAGGTGCGGGCCGCGTACTGCGCCACGTTCCCGAAGCCCTGGATGGAGGCCGTTGTGCCCACCGAATCCATATTAAGGTGCTTCATCGCCTCGCGCACGGTGACGATGACGCCGAAGCCCGTAGCGGCTGTGCGGCCCAGCGAACCGCCGCCGCCCACCGGCTTGCCCGTGATGACGCCGGGCACGTACTCGCCGCGCAGCTTGGAGTACTCGTCCATCATCCAGCCCATCATCTGGGCGTTGCTGCCCACGTCGGGCGCGGGCACGTCGTTGCGCGGGCCGAGGTTCTTCCACACCGAATCAATCCACTCGCGGCACAGGCGCTCCTTCTCGCTGTCCGAAAGCTGCGAGGGATCGACGACCACGCCGCCCTTCCCGCCGCCCAGGGGGATGTCGGCCACAGCCGTCTTCCACGTCATCCACGTCGCCAGCGCGCGGACGGTGTCCTGCGTCTCGTTGGCCGCGAAGCGGATGCCGCCCTTGCCGGGGCCGCGCGCGTCGTTGTGCTGCACGCGGAAGCCGAAGAAGACCTTGATCGTGCCGTCGTCCATCCGCACCGGCAGTTGGAAACGGAACTCGCGCATCGGCCAGCGCAGCATCTCGCGCACCGATTGCTCCAGACCCATCTGCTCGGCAACTTCGTCAAACTGCTGTTGTGCCATCTTGAAGGGATTCAATTCTTTGGACATTGCTTGGTCACTCCTTGATTTTAATTGGGTAGAGCATAGTTGAACTCGTTTACAGGTTCGTATTGCGTATTGCGTATCGCGTATTTTACGGCGGATTACGCAACACGCAACACGCAATACGACGGGATTACGTCGGCGCGTCGTCTAACGTGCGTTGGAGCAACGCGCGAACTTCTTGCGGATTGGCCTTGCCCTGCGACACGGCCATCACCTGCCCGACGAACCAGCCAAGCAGGGCGGATTTGCCCGCGCGATATTCCCGCGCTTGCGCGGGATGCGCCGCGATGGTGTCGCGCACCAGGCGCGAGAGCGTGCCCGCGTCGGAAATCTGCGCCAGGTCGAGGCGGGCGATGGCCGCGTCGGGCGATGCGCCGGTTTCGAAGATGGCCTCCAGCACCGCGCGGGCCGCCGTCACGCTAACCACGCCTTCGGCGCAGCGCTCCAGCAGGCGCACCAGATGCTCCGGCGTGACGCGACAGGCCGCGATGTCTACGCCGCCAGCGTTCAACAGCGCGAAGAGGTTGCCCGTCATCCACTGGGCCACCTCCTGCGGCGCGATGCCCCGCGTCTGGGCCAGCCCCGCCGCGCGGTCGAAGTAGTCGGCCACCGTGCGCTCTTGCACCAGCAGCGCGGCTTCGTGGCGGCGGATAGCGTGCTCGGCCCGCCAACGCGCCCGCCGCGCGCGGGGTAGCTCCGGCAGCACCGCCCGCAACGCCGCGACGTGCTCCGCCGCCACCACCAGCGGCGGGATGTCCGGCTCCGGGAAGTAGCGGTAGTCCGGCGCGGTCTCCTTGCTGCGCTGCACGAAGGTCAGCTCGGCGACCTCGTCCCAGCCCCGGGTCTCCTGGGCGACCGGCTCGCCGCGCCGGACACACTCGCGCTGCCGCTCGATTTCGTAGGCCACGCTGCGCGTCAACGCCCGGAACGAATTAAGGTTCTTGATTTCGACACGGGGCGCGAGGCGCGTCGCCCCCGCCTCGCGCACGCTGACGTTGGCCTCGAAACGCATCATCCCCCGCGACATATCGCCCCGGTTCAGCCCCAGGTACGCGAGCAGGTGATGCAGCGCGGTAGCGTAGGCGTACACATCATCTACTGTGTGCAGCGCCGGTTCACTCACAATTTCCAGCAGCGGGATGCCCGCGCGGTTAAAATCGACGGCCACGCGCCCATCGTCCCGGTGGATAAGTTGAGCCGTGTCCTCTTCCAGG
>SLSP01000045.1 GCA_007130345.1 Thermoflexales bacterium | reverse complement strand
GAAGCCGAGCGCTCGGTAGGTATCAAAAATAGACGCCTGATGGCTGGCTGGAATCCTGATAGTTTGCTCAGCGTCCTGGCAATTTAGATGCGATTGCCCTAGGAGCGCAGGCCGCTCTGATTCTCGAAGATGGAGCGAGAGGACGCTTCGTGATTGTGATTTCTAATCGCTTGTTGGCGATGGGGTTTTGAAGAAATACAGCCGCCGTGCTCTTGGAAAGAGCACGGCGGCTTGGGTTAGTTGTCTTCGCAGGTTAGTGGCGTAATACCAACGGCAGGTAGATCAGATGCTCCACGTCGCTCGAGACCTCGAGGTCGTATGTCGCCGTCTGTGGATCGCCCAGGCCGTTGTCCACCGTGACTTGGATGGTCTTCAGGCCGGGGTCAGCCCAGGTGAACGATTGGTTGTTGCTCGGCCCGCCGGAAACAACGCGCACCGTGTGATCGGTCACTTGCCAGGTGTAAGTGATGGGCAGCGTCGCCGTGATCGGACTGACGTCCGCGCCGAAGGTGTAGGCTTGCCCGGTCCTGTACACGCTCACACTTGGCGGCGTGATGCTGACGCTTTCCGGCGCGGTGAGCGGCTGCGGCTGGAACAGCATCGAGAGTTTGCTGCTCGTCCCCGCCTCGAAGTGATGGACGACGCCGTAATCGCGGGTCGTGCTCTGCGTGCGAAGGCCCTCACCTTCTTCCAGTTCGGCGGGCAGCGTATACGTCCACGCGCCGCTGGCATCGGCGAAGGTCGAACTCAGATACACCAGCGCCTCGGTGTGCGGGTCGTCGTCGTCGATATACACATCGATGCGGCAGTAGGGGCACGGGTCGTCGGCCATGCCGGTCACGTTGACGCCGTCGATGCGCGTGACCAGCGCGGGCGCGAAGAGCTTGAGCGTCTCCGGCACGGCGTCGCCGAACTCGATGGCGGGGATGGTGTTGGAGATGACGTTACCTTGCATCGTCGTGGCGTTGATGAAAATGGTGCTTCCGTTGACAAAGATGCCCTCGCGCGTGCTGTTGACGATGGCGTTGTTGCGCAGGCGCGTGTAGCGCGTCCCGATGTCGATCCCCGTGCCGCACGTCCACAACGGCGTGCCATCCATCGCCATCCCGATGGCGTTGCCCTCGACGATGTTGTCCTGCCCGCCGGGAATCCAGATGGCGTCCGGTGGGGTGGTCGTTGAACTGCCGGAGATGAGCAGTCCGGCGATGGTGTTGTCGAGGATGCGATTACGCCGTCCCCGCATCGTGATGCCGCCGCCGCCAAACCAGTTGTTGGCCGTGATGTTGGGCTTGCAGAAGCTTGCCTCGGCCGGCCAGGCGGGGATGGTCTCGTCGGCCAGCAAGCCGATGGTGTTGGATTCGATCCAGTTGTCGTTGCTGTCGAACTTGATGGCCTCGGTGCGTGCGCCGGCGAGCCGGTTGAAGCGCACCACGTTGTTGTCGCCCGCGCTGTTGCCGTCGATGATGGCGCGGTTGTTGTTGGCCGGATTGTTGTTGTGGAAATAGATCGCCATCCCGTCGTCGCTCAGACCAAGCCAGTTGTGCTCGATGATGTTGCGCGCGCCGGCCATGCGCACCTCGACGTTCTGGAAAGCCAGGCCGCGCACGATGTAGCTGCCTTCGCTCTGCAATTCGCCCAGGCGCAAGCTGCTGAACTGCGTCGCGCCGTCGCCGGCGCGGAAGAGGATGATCTTCGGCCCATCCACGCGACCACCGGGCTGCGTGCTGCCGTCAATGGTCACATGTCCGCCCCTCACGATGGGAAAGGTCGTCGTGCTGAGGGTGATCTTCCAGAAACCGGCGGCGTTATAGCCCACGTCGCTCGTGGGGATATCGAAGGCAATCCGCGCCGGGCGTTGCGTCGCAGAGAGCGCGTTGGCCTGGACGATGGCGCGCCGCAGCGTACACTGATCGGCAGGCGCGGCGGCGCACGTTGTGGGCGAAGTCGTCGGGTCGCCTGTATTCGTCACAGTGATGACGGTGACGTAACTCGCGGGCGGCGCGGGCGGTATGACGGCAGGGACCTCCGGAATGACCGGCGGCAGGGGGAAAACAGGCGCGGGCGGCGGGTCGGGCAAGGTCGCGCCGGGACGGAAATAAATGACGTCGGAGACGCGCGAGGTCGAAGGGCCGTCGAAGTGTTCGATGATGCCGTAGTTGAAGGCCGTGCTCGCCGTGCGCAGCCCGTGTTCCATGGACAACGCGAAGGGCAACACAGTACTCCAATTACCGTCCACATCCGATTGCACGATTGCCACGGATTCGAGCGTCTCGATCTGCGGGTCGAGGTCGTCCAGGAACAGTTCCACCTGGCAGTAGGGGCACGGCGCGTCGGGATGCGCCGCCCCGCTGACGGTGGTGTTGCCGCCGGCTACGTCGATGCTGAGGATTACCGACGGTGTGAAGAGCTGGCGCGCTTCGGGAACCTGGTTGCCGAATTCCATATACGTCGGCGACATGCTATCCCAGGAAAGATTGCCCTCGTAATACAGCGCGTTGATCGACATCTGCGTCCCGCTCATGCGGAAGGGTTCCAACGCGGTGCGCACGACGATGTTGTGGAGGACGCGCGTAAATCGAGCATCCACCACCAGGCCGCGCCCGCAGGAGCCAACTTCCTTGTTGGCGGCGTCGATACCGATGATGTTACCCTCGATCAAGTGATCCTCTCCGTTCACTTCGAGCGCCGTGTCGGGCGTGTTGAGCGGGTCGGGGCTGTACCACAACAGCCCGGCGATGCGGTTGTCGATGACCTGGTTGCGCTTGCCGCGCACTTCCACACCCGCGCCGCCGAACCAGTTATGGTAGCGGGCGTTGGGGCGGCACCAGCGATTCCAGGCTACTTCCGGCACGATGCCGGTGGCATCCATACCCACACGGTTGTCGAGAACGAAGCCGTCGTCGCCGTCCATGCTGATCGCCGCGCCGAAGAAGCCGGCCAGCGCGTTGTTGCGGATGAGCGTCTGCACGGTGTTTTCCGCCACCTTGATCCCGCCCAGGCCGCTGCCCTGCTCTGGATGATCGGGACTGCGCCAGGCGATGTCCGTTCCTGCATCATCCAGGCCGAACCAGTTGTCCTCCACGATGTTTTGGCTGTGGTTGAGTTGCAACGCGGTACTGAATTTTTGGAAAGCGATGCCCCGGATAACATTGTTGTTCCCGTTGACCACCAACCCCACCAGATCGCGGTTCTGCGGCCCGCGCACGATAATCTTCGGGCCGGTTGCCCGCCCGCCGGGCTGCGTGCCGCCGTCGATGACGACCTGCCCGGCTTTGTTGACGTCGGTGCTGCCGAGTGTGGGCAGTGCGTTGAGCTTCTGTGTATCCGTGATTTGGATAACCCACACGCCCAGGCCCGCGTCATAGCCGGGGTCGTCGGTGGGGATATTGAAACGGATCTCTACCGGACGAATGGCGGGATTTGCTGCGACCACGCTTTCGGCCTCTTCAAGGGCTTGTCGCAAGGTGCAGGGCAAGCGATTGGTCTTCCCGACAACGCCGGGATAGCTCGCGTTGTAACACACATAGATTTCGCTGTCATCAGGATCAGCAGTGGTAGTGACAGTGATAACAAGATTGGGAGCGCCAGGCGCGGTGGGTTGCGCCATGTACGTCGGCCAAATCACCGGCAGCGGTGGCTCTGGGGTTGGCGGCAGGGGTTCCTCCGGCTCCGGTGCGCCGGATTGCGTGTAGATTTCGGAGAGGCGCGTGGTCGTCCCCGCGCTGTAGGTGATCGTGCCGCTGGCGTTGCTAATTTGCCCCGCGTCAACGGTGGTGCTGGCCGTGCGCAACCCCTCGGTCAGCGCGAGCGTGCGCGTCAACGTGAACGTCCAGTTGCCGTTGGCGTCGGCAGTCGTCATGCCGAGCGATTTCCGCGTCTCGGTCACAGTATCGTGGTGATCCAGGAACACCTCAATCACGCACCCCGCGCACAAACTAGCCGCGCCGCTCGTCCCGGTCACATTCACGCCATCGATTTGTGTCACCGCCGCCGGGTTGAATTCGCGCAGCGCCGCCGGGACGTTGGGGCTAAAGTCGAACGCCTGCACTTTGCTGGCGAGGATGACGTTCTCCTGCACCGTCACGGCGTCGAGATCGTAGCCTTGCGGTGCCCCCGCGACGAGGATGCCCGCCGCTCCGTGCGCCCCGACGATCAAGTTGTCGCGCACCTCGATAAAGTGCGCGCCGCTTGCCCCGCCCACCTGGATGCCCTCGCCGCACGTCCCGAAAGGCACGCCGTCGCTCGTCAGGCCGATGACGTTGTCGCGCACCACGTGGTCGCGTCCGGTGACAGAAAGCGCGTCGGCCGGCGTGTTGAGCGGATCGGGACTCTGGAAGAGCAACCCGACGACGCGGTTCGCCGCGACCAGATTGCCCCGCCCGAAAATTTGCACGCCCGCGCCCGCAAACCAATTATGGCTAATAGCGTTAGGCTTACACTTGCGGTCGGCGCGCACCGCCGGCACCGTGCCATCCGCGCGCGTCCCCACCGTATTGCTGAGGACGGTGTTGTAATTCCCTTGCACGCTGATAGCGACGGCCTTAAAGCCCACCAGCACGTTGCTCTGGATGGTGTTGCTGATGCCATTGGAGCCGCTCATCTGCGCGTAGATGCCGCCTTCACCGCTGCCATCCTCGGGCCGGAGCGGATCGCGCAGGTAGATGGCGTCCCCGGTGGTGGTCAGGCCGAACCAGTTCTGCTCAAT
>SLSP01000269.1 GCA_007130345.1 Thermoflexales bacterium | reverse complement strand
TTTTTAGAAACTTGATACGAGATGTAGATTTTCCGCGTGCGAATTTCATATATTTAGTAGGTCGCGTGTGGAAAAATCGGATTTTTGGACTTTTTTCAGGGGACTCACGCATGACGTTTCACGTCCCACACCGTCGTTCAAAGGAAACCTATGCACATAGACCTAAACTGCGATCTCGGCGAGAGCTTTGGGCGCTACACGCTCGGCGACGATGCCGCGATGCTGCGCCTCGTCACCTCGGCGAACGTGGCGTGCGGCTTCCATGCCGGCGATCCGGCGGTGATGGCGCGGACGGTCGCGCTGGCGGCGGAGCGTGGTGTGGCTGTCGGCGCGCATCCCGGCTACCCGGATTTGCAGGGCTTCGGGCGGCGGACGCTGGCCCTCGCGCCGGAGGAGCTGCGCGCTGTGCTGCTCTATCAGATCGGCGCGCTGGCCGCGTTTGCGCGCGCCTCCGGCGTCGAACTGGCGCACGTCAAGCCGCATGGCGCGCTCTACAACCTCGCCGCCCGCGATGAGGTCGTCGCCGCGACGGTAGCCGAATCCGTCGCGGCCTTCTCCCGCGATTTGGTGGTGTTCACGCTGCCCGGCTCCGCGCTGGCCCGCGCCGCCGTCGCGTGTGGCCTGCGCGTCGCCCGCGAGGGCTTCGCCGACCGCGCCTACCGCGAGGATGGCCGCCTCGTTCCCCGCAGCGAACCGGGCGCGGTGCTGCACGATCCCGCGCAGATCGCCGCGCGCGCCGCGCGTTTGGTCACACGCGGCGAAGTTGAGGCCATCACCGGCACCGTCATTCCCCTCGCCGTCGAGACCCTCTGCGTCCACGGCGACACGCCCGGCGCGGTGCAGATCGCCGCCGAGGTGCGCGCCGCGCTGGAAGTCGCCGGGGTGACGCTCGCGGCGATCCGCCATTGACAGTTCGGCTTGCCGTTGTATAGTCTCAGTAGATGACTCTACTGAAAGAACCCAAAATACAATTTTTTCAAGGGAGTCAGTAGATACAACATGCCCAGACACTTTCTGCCAATTGGGCAGAAGACTGCAAAAGTTTGACAAGTGGAGGCCGTGGATGGAGACTTATATCAGGATGTGGGGGAACAGTCTGGCTTTGCGCATCCCCAAAGTGATGGCAGAACAAGTTGGATTGGAGGAAGATGTGCGGGTGGATCTCGTCATGGAGGGGGATCACTTGCTGATTAAGCCTAGCGTGCCACGTTATGCGCTAGAAGATTTGTTGGCGCAGGTGACTCCAGAAAATTTGCACGCCGAAGTGACAACCGGCGAGCCTCTGGGGAATGAAGTGTGGTAGCTGCGCAAAGCTACGCGCCAGAAGTCTCTCAGTTGGCCCCGCTCAGAGCGGATCGTCAGATCCGCGACTATACGCCGGAACGGGGAACTGACGTTCCCCTTGGAGCAACTTCAACTGGGAGGGTATTTGTGCCGCGCTGTACTAGATCGGTAATATTGGCTTGAACCGTCCCCGAGACGGGGACTTCGAGCTACTTTTGAGCGGTTTGCTCAAAAAACTGAAGTGTTACCGCAATTATTCCGCAGGAGGTGAAATTATGACCAAAGAGCAAAACGCTGCACAATCACCCGACGAGGCGCAGAAGACGCCCAAACCCTTCACGCAGGAGACGATGGTTGAGACGCGGCACAGCGTCGTCATTGATGGGCAAACGGTAACGTACAAGGCGACGGCGGGCACGTTGGTGCTCAAAACCGACGAGGACGAGCCGAAGGCGTCGCTCTTCTTCGTCGCCTACACCCGCGATGACGTGGAAGACCCCGCGCAGCGCCCCATCACGTTCTCGTTCAACGGGGGGCCGGGATCGTCGTCCGTGTGGCTGCACCTGGGCGTGCTTGGCCCGCGCCGCGTGCTGATGGATGACGAGGGCTTCCCTCTTCCGCCGCCCGCCCACCTGACCGATAACGAGCACTCGCTGCTGGACGTGACTGACCTGGTCTTCATCGATCCGGTGAGCACGGGCTACAGCCGGGTGCCGCCGGGCGAGGAGGCGCAGGACTATCACGGTGTGGAGCAGGACATCGAGTCGGTGGGCGAGGTCATCCGCCGCTATACCACGCGCTTCCAGCGGTGGGCCTCGCCCAAGTTCCTCATCGGCGAGAGCTACGGGACGACGCGCGCGGCGGGTCTCGCGGGCTATTTGCAGAATCGCTACGGGATGTACCTCAATGGCGTGATGCTGATCTCGGTGGTGCTGGATTTCCAGACTATCCGCTTCGACGTGGGCAACGATCTGCCCTATATCCTCTATCTGCCCACCTACGCGGCGACGGCCTGGTATCACGGCTGTTTGGGGGATGACGCGCCGGCGGATTTGGACGCGCTGTTGGCCGAGGTGGCGGCCTTCGCGCAAGGGGAGTACACGCTGGCGCTGATGCAGGGCGACGCGCTGCCCGCCGAGGAACGCGCGCGCATCGCGCAGAAGCTGGCGGCTTATACCGGATTGACCGCGGACTATATCGAGCGGACGCATCTCCGCATCGACATTATGCGCTTCGTCAAAGAGCTGTTGCGCGACCGGCGGCGCACTGTGGGGCGGCTGGACTCGCGCTTCATCGGCATCGACCGCGACGCGGCCGGCGAGTCCTTCGCGTTCGATCCGAGCTATGCCGCTATCCAGGGGACGTATTCCGCCGCGTTCAACCACTATGTCCGCGCCGAACTCACCTTCGAGAGCGACCTGCTCTACGAGGTGCTCGGCAGTCTGTACCAGTCGTGGAATTACGGCAAGCACCAGAACCAGTACCTCAACGTGGCGGAGACCCTGCGCGCGGCGATGTGCCAGAATCCGCACCTCCGGGTCTTCGTGGCGAACGGTTACTATGACCTGGCGACGCCGCACCTCGCCACCGAGTACACGTTCAATCACATGCAGCTTGATGAGAGCCTGCGCGACAACGTCTCGATGGCGTACTACGCATCGGGGCACATGATGTACGTGCAGTTGGCCGCGCTGGTCAAGCTCAAGGCGGATTTGGCGGCCTTTATCCGGGGGGCGATCCCGGATTAGGGCCTGTGTGGAGTCCTTCACGCCCCCTGCCGATGAACGCGGGGGGCGTTGGCTTGTGTTGGAGTTTACAGGAGGGGATATGCTCTTATCGATGCGGGCGCGCGCGCCCTGGACGCGCCTCGCGCTGCTGTGGCTGGCGCTGCTGACGCGGGTGCTGTGGCTGGCCCGCTTCCCCGCCGATCCCATCGGCCCCATCGACGCGGAGGGCTTCCACCTGCTGGCGGTCAACGTGTTGGCGGGGCGCGGCTTCGCCATCGGATGGGAACCGCCCTTTTGCCCTACGGCCATCCGTCCGCCGCTCTATCCCGCCTTCGTGGCCGGCGTCTACGCCACGCTCGGCCGCGATCCGGCGCGGGTGGTGCTGATGCAGCTTCTGCTGGAGGTGCTGACCACGGCGCTGGTGATCCGCCTGGGCCGCGAGGTGGGCGGCGCGCGCGCGGGCACGCTGGCGGGCCTGCTCTACGTCCTCAACGGGACGACACAGCGTTACGCGGGCTACCTGCTGGCCGAGATGCTGCTCCTCCCGCTGATGGCCGCCGCGCTCTGGGCCACCGCACGCGGCCTGCGGCGGCCCTCGGCGGAGCGATTGGCGGCGGCGGGCGCGCTCTGGGGCGCGACCATCCTCACCAAGCCCAATGTCCAGCCGGCGGTGTGGGCTGTGGGCGCGCTGCTGATGGCGCGGTTATGGCTCTCTGAGCGGCGAGGAATCTGGGTCGCGCTGGCCTTCTGGCTGGCGCTCGGCGGCGTCCTCTTCCCGTGGAGCCTGCGCAACCGGCGCGTGCTGGGCCGCTGGATGCTCTCCTCCGCCTTCGAGGAGAACCTGGCCCGCGTCAGCGCGGTGGCGACGCTGGCTGAGGTCGCGGGCGTCCCCGTCGAACCCTGGACGGAGACGTGGGAGTATCTCTATGATGAGGGCGTGGTGGGGCGGGCGGCGCGGCGCTATGGCTGGTCGCAGCCCTGGGAGAGCTATTTCCTGCCGTGTGATGTGCAGACCACGCGGCACGCGCAGATCACTGAGGCGGCGCGGGAGATCGTCGCGGCGCATCCGGGGGCTATGGCGCGGGCGCACTGGCGCGGGGTGCGCGTCAGCCTGCTCGATCCCGGCCACGAGACGTGGTACGTGGCGTTCACGGGGGAGCCGTGGGCGGCCACCGGCACGATGCGCGCGATCTGGGCGCGGATCGGGTGGTCGCTGGAGCGGTGGGCCTGGGGCGATGCGCTCCAGGTGCTCTGGCGGGAGCGCGTCGTGGGGTTGCCGCCGGGAGCGGCGCTGCTGTGGTGGGGCTTGGTCGCGCTGCGGGGCGCGGTCTGGTGGATGAGCGCGCGCGGGACGTGGCGGCTGCTGCGAAGCCGCCCCTGGGCCGCGTTGGCCCTCGCGGGGATGGCGGCCTATCTGGTGGTGCTGCCCGGTGCCATCGCGCACGACCGCTTCTACGTCCCGGCGATTCCGGCGGTGGTGGTGATGGTGGCGAATGGCAAGCGTGAAACGTGAAACGTCAAGCGTCAACAGCCTTGTCTCAAAAATAGCTCGGAGTCCCTGTATTGGGGACGGTTTTAGCGAGCGTTGAGCGGTCTAGCCGCCCCCGGGACGGGGGCTTGGAGCGCGCGTATAAGACGTTGTCACGTTTGACGCATGACGTTTGACGCCTCACGTCACCCGCCTCACACCCGCGC
>SLSP01000478.1 GCA_007130345.1 Thermoflexales bacterium | reverse complement strand
CTCTACTGAAAGAACCCTAAAAAATCCGATTTTTTAGAAACTTGATACGAGATGTAGATTTTCCGCGTGCGAATTTCATATATGTAGTAGGTCGCACGTGGAAAAATCGGATTTTTGGACTTTTTTCAGGGGACTCACGGATACAATCAAAAAATCCTTGTTTTTCCGTATCCTATACTCGCACGCAACCGGTGATGCTTTCTTGTCACAGGGTTAGTTTTGCGATACGACCTAATATCAGTATAGCAGCAAATTGGCGAAGTACCAAATTGCGCATTTCGGGGTTTACGGTATAATGAGAGCTATCAAGCCACCCTAGCTCAATCGGCAGAGCAGACGCTTCGTAAGCGCCAGGTTTTGGGTTCAATTCCCAAGGGTGGCTCACTGGCCCCGAATTTACGGGGTCTTTTTCTTGAATCCCCTAAAAAAGTCCAAAAATCCGATTTTTCCACACGCGACCTACTGATCTGTGTATCAAGTTTCTAAAAAATCGGATTTTTTAGGGTGCTTTCAGTAGAGTCTTTCTTGGAAACATGGGGGGGATCGACCAAACAATGCGCATCCGCCACATCTTAGATACACTCTGGCACTGGCTCGGCGAGGATCGACGATTGTGGATCATCCTCGCCGTGTTGTTGGTAGCGCAACTCCCCGCGCTGCTTTTGCCCCAAGCCCCCGTTTCTCCCGCGCAGCGGGCCGTCTTCACGCGCTGGCTGGCAGGGCAACGCCCCACACTCGGCCAATGGGCCGATCCCCTGGTTCGGATGGGCCTGCTCTCCTTTCGCAGTTCGCTGTGGATGCGCGCCGTCGTGGCAGCGGTGGCGCTGGTGACGGCGGCGCGCGTGTCGCGGTTGGTGGAGGGCTGGGCGGATCTCGCGGTGCGGCGACGCTGGTGGCACGGTTTGGTCTGTTTGGGCGGCGCGCTGATCGTGCTAGGATGGGGCGCGCAGACGCTCTGGGGCTGGTCAGAACCGAGCATCGTGGCGTGGCCGCAGCAGCCGCTAGTGCTTCCCGAACGCCAGGAGGTCTTACCCGTGCGCCAGGGCATCGGGCGGTTGGTGAGGGGCTATGGCCTCTATCTCATTCCCCGGGGGCACAGCGTGGGGCTGGAAGTCCAGGCCACCGACGCCCAGGGCACGCCCTTGTTGCTGCAACCTTCGGCGCGGGGGGAGGCGCGGGCGACCCTGGCCGTCGCGCTGACGGCGCGGGAGCCGGAAGCCTTCTTCGCCCTGCCCGCAGAGGAGTTGATTGTGCGCATCAGTCGGCACGCGGCCCCAGAACCGGCGGATGTGGTGGTGGAAGCGTATCGCAGCGCCAGCGGCGATTTGGTCATTCAGCAGCCTCTCCCGGAGCAAGACGCGCTCCCCCTCAACGGCGCGCGCCTCCATGTAACCCGGCACGCCCTCCCCAACGTCGAAGCGGTCTACAATCCCGGCGCGCCCTTCACGGCAGCCGGGCTGATCTTGTGGGGCCTCGGAGCGGGGATTTTGGAGTCCGGGAACAAGCAGCACGAGCCACAGGAGGAACCTCAATGCACAGTGTCATCATCGGCGTAGCCGGGGGCACCGGATCGGGCAAGACGACCGTCGCCAACCGGATTTTGGAACGGGTGGGCACGAAGCACATCGCCTACATCCCCCACGACGCTTACTACAAGGATTTGAGCCACCTCTCCCGCGAGGAGCGGGCGCAGGTGAACTTCGATCACCCCGACGCGCTGGATACGCCCTTGCTGATCCAGCATCTCCGGCTGTTGCGCGCGGGGCAAGCCGTGGAAATTCCGGTCTACGACTTCACCCGTCACACCCGCGTGGATGAGACCAGCCACATCGGGCCGGCCCCCATCGTGCTGGTGGAGGGCATCCTCATCTTCGCGGAACCGGATTTGCGCGCACTGTTCGACGTCAAGCTCTTCGTCGATACCGACGCCGACATCCGCCTGATGCGCCGCCTCAAGCGCGACTTGCAGGAGCGGGGCCGCACCTTCGACTCGGTCATCGCGCAATACATGTCCACCGTCCGCCCGATGCATCTGGAATTCGTGGAGCCAAGCAAGCGCTATGCCCACGTCATCATTCCAGAAGGCGGCTTCAATGAGGTGGCGATTGAGATGGTGGCGGCGCGGATTCGGGGGTTGTTGGGGAAGAAGCCGGAGGCGTAGGCTTTCAGCTTACTCTAATGCTTCTCAGTGCCCTCAGCCTCTCTATGTGATTTTTTTCAGGAGGGCCAGGATGGAAACACGATGAGATCGAGAGGGTGCAGGGCGTGGCTGGGGATCATTATCGCGCTGCTCTGGGCGACGAGCGTCTCTCTGCTGGCAGCCAGACCGGGAGATGGCAACCGTGTTGTACAAATCAGGTTTGACTCTCAGGAGCAGTTGGCGGAACTGGCCGGGCGGCTGGATGTCTGGGAGGTCGATCACGCGGCGCAAGCATTGGTGGCCTACGTGTCCCCCTCGGATGCGGCATGGCTGGCAAATGAAGACTTTCCCCACTCTGACGCGGCACACCTCAACACGCATCCCAACACGATCCCCGGATTCCCGTGCTACCGCACCGTCGCGGAGTTGGACGCGCAACTGCATCAGTGGGCTATTGAATATGCCCCGTTGACATCCCTCTTCACCATTGGCGACAGCTACGAAGGTCGCCCGCTTTGGGTGATGCGTCTGACTAACCCGGAGATCGGGGGAGACAAGCCCGTCTTCTTCTTAATCGCCAACATCCACGGGCGAGAGCTTATCACCAATGAGACGGCGATGCAGTTTATCGAAAGTCTCCTCAAGCACTACGGAACCGATCCCAATGTGACCTGGGTGTTAGATCACCATGCTGTATATGTGTTGGTCACGGCCAATCCCGATGGGCACGTCAAAAATGAACCGGGGCAACCCTGGGCCTGGTGGCGTAAGAACACGCAACCTTACGGAAATTGTGGCGATACGGGATATGGCGTCGATCTGAACCGCAATTCTAGCTTCAATTGGGGCGGTATAGGTGCCAGCACGAATCCGTGTCACGAGACCTATCGTGGCCCTTCTGCGGCCTCCGAACCGGAAACGCAGGCTATCCAAGATTTTATCCTCACCCGCTTCCCCGACCAGCGCGGTCCCGGTGATGACGCCCCCGCCCCCGATGATGCCACCGGTGTATTCATCACGCTGCACAGCTACGGCAATCTGGTGCTATGGCCCTGGGGCAACACCTACACCAGCGCGCCGAATGGCGCACAGTTGCGGATGCTAGGGACGAAAATGGCCTATTATAACGGATATACGCCGGGACAATCCAGCACCCTCTACCCCACCACCGGCGCGACTGACGATTGGGTCTACGGGGAATTGGGTGTCGCCGCGTACACCTTCGAGATCGGATCCTCGGCAGACGGCTTCTACCCATCGTGCTCGCGTTATGACGCCCTGATCGAGCCTAACCTGGATGCGATCTTCTACGCGGCTACCGTCGCGCGGACGCCTTACATCACTTCCTTCGGCCCTGATACGGTGAACCTTGAGGTTGCTTCGGATACGGTGCTGATGGGAGAGCAGATTCAGGTGCAGGCCGTCATCAGCGACACGGCCAATGGCAACCGGCCCATTGCCGCCGCCGAAGTTTACGTGGGCACGCCTCCCTGGGACGGCGGGACACCACAGCCCCTGCTCCCCGTTGATGGTACATTCGACACAGCGGTAGAGGCTGTGTGGGGCAATATCAGCACGCTGGGCGTGACGCCGGGACGCCATCTGGTCTACGCGCGTGGCCGTGATGTCGATGGCTACTGGGGGCCAGTGTCAGCGGCTTTTGTGGATATCGTGCCACGCTACGCACTTTCGCTGGAACCGGCGCGGCACACCCTGAGCGGCTTCCCTGGGGAGCAGGTCACGCACACGCTCGGCCTTTCGAATCTGGCGGATTTGACCGACACCATCACCATCACCCACAGCCCGACGCAGTGGCCCACGGCGGCACCGTCCACAGTGACATTGATGGCGGGGGAGAGCATCAGCGTAACAGTTACGGTAACTATTCCGCGCGAAGCGACCCTGTTAATCCTATCCCCGAACATCATCACGCTGACCGTGACATCGGCGGGGGATCCGTCTGTAGCGCGCCAGAGCGTGTTAGAAACGCGGTATTTCTCCCAAACAGTTTTCTTGCCGCTCATAGTGCGCGGGCCAAAGGATTAAACGTATAGCACACGAAACACTACAGTTCGAGCAACGCAAACGGGAGGGTGAGAAATCACCCTCCCGTTGGTTATATGTGCTACGTGTGGCAGATGGTTAGTTGCCGAAGTTGCGGGTGACGAGGGGGAGGTAAAGTTCGTAGATGGTATAGCGGAAGTTGAAGTCGCGTGACATAATCACCTGACCGGTGACAGACCGTCCGCCAGGCAACACACTCACGGTGTACTCCACATTCGGGGTGAAGGGATCGTGGCTGATTATGACACTGGTTGGTGCGTGCTCCGCTTGCATCTGTCGCCCGTAAGCCCATGTGAGAGTGAAGGGGACGAAGGGTGTGATGGTGATGTTAATGGTGCTCGTGAGCACTTCCGCGCCAAAGTCGATGAAGATGTCTTGATCCGCGGCGCTCAAGTTATAGGGCGTGGGCGTGGTTGGCTCTAACGCTTCCAGCTTAGTGGTCACGCTGTCCATACCATCACCAAATTCATGAGAGAACATCGCGACGTTCACGATCTCAGGGGGTAGCAGGAGGATGGACTGCACTTCTGGCAGCTTGGCGGT
>SLSP01000487.1 GCA_007130345.1 Thermoflexales bacterium | reverse complement strand
CAAATACCGGGTCAGGTTGTGGCGCGGCTACCGTTTCTTGATAGGCCGATTGCAAAAGTCGGGTCAATAGTTCTGGCAGATTGATGCGCTTCTGTCGAGCCAACACTTGCAGGCTTGTATAGAGGGGAACCGGAAGTTCCAGGGTTACAGTGGGAGATTCCATCTCGTCTGACAACGTATTCGTGTGCATTTTTCCTCCATCCCGAAAAGCGGGGGATTTTGAAGATTCTCCGCCTCGATGATTACGGACGGCGCTAAGTAATAACTTCATAACGTCTTACCGTACAAATACGTATCGTGTTTAACCGCAGCATCGGACAATTCTCCCGGCTGTGCTTCACGTCCAAGCGCGTTGAAAATATCCCAACCGGTTTGATCTACTGCTTGTTCACGCACTTTGAGAGATTCTCGCTGACACGTTTGTGCATAAGTTTCGTCCAACAACGTGTTCGCGTGCATTTCTACCCCATTTTATGAGAAGTGATGTCTCGAAGGTGCCGGATGCGCTCAATCCACCTGCCGGGCACCAGCGGCGATGGGATCGAAGCCGCGCGGCCACTCGGTGTGCCGGTTATAGGTGGCGTTGGCGAGGTCGGCACTGGTCAGGTCGGCGGCGAAGAGGTTGGCCCAGAGGAGATTAGCCCAGGCGAGCCGCGTGCCCCGCAGGTTCGCGCGCTCCAATTGCGCGCCGAGCATGTTCGCGCCTTCCAGGTCGGCGTCTTTGAAGTCGGCCATTTTGAGCTTCGCCATCGCCATGACCGCGCCGTTGAGGTTGGCCCCGGTGAAGGTGACGCCAGTGAGCGTCGCGCCGCCCAGGGCCGCCCATCCCAACTCCGCCTCGTCGAGCGCGGCCCAGCCCAGGTTGGCCCCGGTGAAGATGGTCTGGGTCAGGCGGCTGCGCGCCAGCTTCGCGCCGGCGAGGTTGGCGCTTTCGAGGTTGGCGCGGGCCAAATCCACACCGGTCAGATCGGCCTCTACGAGATGCGTCCATGCAAGATCGGCCTGAGCCAGCGGCACGACGGACTTATCGGCAGAGATGAGTTGCGCATCATAGAGGAATTGCACGATTTGGCCCTTCCAGGCCGCGTCGAGGCGCTGCAAAACGGTGAACGTGCGGGCGTGAACCAGCTTTTGCACGTCGGGATCGGTCAGCCGCTTTTTGAGGAGCAGTAAATTGACCCAGTCGGTGTACTGTTTGAAGAGGATGCGGTTCTTCTGCATCACCACCGTGTCTTCGACCTCGTCGGCTTCTTTGGGCTGTTGACAGAAGGTGTCGAAGGTCGCACCGGTTGATTCGATGCTGAAGCGGTTAAGGCCGTCGATGATGGCGGCGCGGGCGGCTTCACGCGGGGGGGTGGAGCCGTAGGTGATGGTATTGATGAGATTGTCGACGAGTCGTTCGCGCAAGGTCAGGAATTCGGCCCATCGGGGATGGCCCTGGCCCAGAGCATCGGCCAGATTCTTCAAGCCGTATTTGAAATGGTCAAAGCGCGTCCTACTCATGGCACATAATCCTTCCTCTCGTTAGCCGCCCAAGTCAGCAAAAAATGTAACACTTCAGTTTTGTGAGCAAATCACTCAAGAGATAGCTTGAAGTCCCCGTCTCGGGGACGGGGGCTTCGAGCGCACGCACAAAACTGAATCAGTTACCAAAAGATTAAACGCATTTTACGTGCAATGTGTAAGAAAATCAAGTTGCTGATTCATCCGCCAGTACCCGCGCCACGAGTTGGGCCAATTGCTCCAAATCCGGGGGCTTCAGCAACCAGCCCCGCAAGCCCCGCGAGCGCAATGCTTTTAGCTGATCTTCCATCATGTGCCCGGAGATGAGCAGCATTGGGAGGGTGGGGTAACGCTGACACACCCTTTCAAAGAGCGCTTCGCCGCCCATCTGGGGCATCACCACATCGCTCAGGATCAGGGCGATCTCGGGGGAGCGCGCCTCCAGGATGCGCAGGGCGGTCTTCCCATCCCGCGCTTCCACCACCTGATAGCCGAGAGAAATCAAACTTGCGCGCAGGGTCTCGATGACAGCGTCTTCGTCTTCAACGACCAGGATGGTCTCGCCCTGGCCCTGGGGGAGCGCGTCCAGGTCGCTCGCGGAGAGCGGGAGCTGTGGCAAGGTCTCTGTCGCCACCGCCGGTAGATAAACCACAAAGGAGGTGCCCTGACCGACTGCGGTGATCACGTCAATGTGACCTTCGTGCTGCGCGACGATACCGTGAACTTGCGCCAGGCCCAGACCGCTGCCCAATGGGGCGCGGGTGGTGAAGAATGGCTCGAAGATGCGTGGTAACACGTCTGGCGAGATGCCGCTGCCGGTATCGGTGAGGGTCAGGCGCACCCACGCTCCGGCTTTCACATCGGACAGGCGGGGGATAGAGATACCCTCTGGGCCGACGTTGATCCGGGCCAGGTCGAAGTGCAGCTCGCCGCCATCGGGCATCGCGTTCCGCGCGTTGATGGCGAGGTTCATCACCATCTGCTGGATGCGGGTGGGGTCGGCGTTGATGGCGTAGGAGCGCGATTCGTACTCGAAGGCGATCTGGATATTCTCCGGGAAGGTGCGCTCCACGAGCTTGACCTGCTCCTTGAGCAAAGGCAGCAGATCGAGGGTGCGGCGCTCCAAAACAGAACGGCGACTGAAATCGAGGATTTGCTGGATGAGGTTGCTGGCGTGGCGCGCTTGTTGCGCGATGATGTCAACGCGCTCGCGCACCCTGGGCGCGAGGTCGGGCATCCGTGCCGTGATTTGCGCGTAGAGCAAGATGGCGGTCATGATATTGTTGAAATCGTGGGCGATGCCGGTGGCAAGTTGCCCCACCGCCGCCAGCCGGGCCTGTTGCTGCTGTTGCCGCTCGGCCACGCGCTGCTCCGACACGTCGTTGATGACCACCACCCACTCGCCTGTCGCGGTGTCCTCGACGACGGGCCGGGCTGTCGCCTCGAAGACGCGGGAGCCGGCTTTCAGTTCGCGGGCCGGGGTCGCGTCGGAAGCCGCCAGCAGATCTTCCAGCGCGCACCCGCCCAGATGCGTCAGGGGCGCGTCAACGTCACCGGGTACCAGTATCTTCAGGTGATCTTCGGCCAGGGGATTTGCCAACAGCACGCGCCTATCGGCATCCAACAGAAAGACCCCCACAGGCACCGTGTCCATAATTTGCCGGGTTTTGCGCGCTTGACCGCGAACTTGCTCCAATAATCGCTCGCGTTCATGCTGGATGTACTCGCGCGCGATGATCTCCGCCTTCAAGTCGCTCAGGGTTTCCTGCAACCGGAGCGCCATATCATTGAAGGAAACCGTCAACTGGTGAATTTCCGCAATCCAAGTTGTCGGTTCTTGGGGCGTCTTCCACGTCCCCTGAGCCAGCGCTTGCGCCGAGGCGTTTAGGCGCAGAACCGGCTGCGCCACCCAGTCGGAGGTGATGACGCCCAGCGCCACGGAAATCAGCAGGGACAGCATCACCAGCAGCAAGGTCACGCGATTGTCACTTTCAACCTGGGCCATAAAATCTGCTTCGGGAATCACGACGACGATCAGCCAATCGATGCCGTAATCATCGCGGTAGGGTGTGGCCTGGATGAAATGCCGCGCTCCCTCCAACTCGAAGGTCAACTTCTCCCCCGCGTCGATGTGCTGATAATCGCCAAACGCATTATGCAAGAACAGCGCGGCTTCTCGTGTGAGGAGATCGCCACTGTCGGCGGCGGAAATCCGCGCGTCCACGCCGTTGATCTCAATGAGCGGTATCTCTCCGGTAGATGCGGCTACCAATAGGCCAGAACGCTCGATAATAAAGCTCTGGCCGGTTTTCCCCACCTCAAGGCTTTGCAAGAAATCGCTCAGGTGCGACAGGAAGATGTCAATAGAGACCACGCCGAGCAGATTTCCCTCCAGGTCGTAGACGGGACGGCTGGCGGGGAGCGCCATATCCTGCCCCGTGAACAGCACGTAGATGTCGCTCCACGTCGGCCCGGCGGCGGCAAGTGCTCCAGTGTACCAGGGTCGCTCCCGCGCGTCGAAGTCTGGAATGGCCGTCATAAGTTCGCCGGGATTGCCTTCCGCGTCGGTGAGGCGCTTGTGGAAGGTGCCGCGCGCAAAATCCTCGGTGGTGATGACGTAGTAGAGGTCTTCAGGCCCCTCGCGTCCGCCCAGAGCCAGCCCGCCCTGGGGATTACCAAAATAAATGCTGGTCACAGAGTCGAAGATGTGGACTTGCTGCCAGAAGTGGTGCGCCAGTTTATCCGGATCCGTGGGATCCAATCCGCCGCGCCGCATAGCATAGGCGTTGTTCGCGTTGATCTGATGCGGCGTCGCCAAGAAGCCGGACAGGTGTTGGCTGATGCGGGCCGTGATCTCATTTCGGAGTCGCCCGACGACATCGTTGACCGCGCGGCGACTATTCTGGAAAGAAATACCACTGACCACCAGAACCGTCAGCACCAACAGCAGCACAAAGGGCACGCTGAAGACCACGCGCAAAGGGATTTTCTCAAACCACCGACGTTGATTCATAATACTGCGACCTTTTGGGGAGAAAGTGGATCGTCTGAAAAAAGTCCAAAAATCCGATTTTTCCACACGCGACCTACTATCTATATGAAATTCGCACGCGGAAAATCTATCTGTAGTATCAAGTCTCTAAAAAATCGGATTTTTGGGGGTTCTTTCGCAATACTGCAAAAGTCACCCTGTTTGGGACACGGATGAACACAGATTTCACGGATAAAACCCAAAAAAATCCGTGTTT
>SLSP01000369.1 GCA_007130345.1 Thermoflexales bacterium | reverse complement strand
GGCGGACTGCGTCGCGTTTTTCTCCGCGCGCGACCCGGCGCAGATCGAGCGCGCCCGCGAAAATCCCAAACGCAAAATGGCCCTCGTCTTCCGCTGGTATCTGGGCCTGGCGACTCACTGGGGCATCCAGGGGGAGGCGACGCGGCGGATGGACTATCAGATTTGGTGCGGCCCGGCGATGGGCGCGTTCAACGATTGGGCGCGGGGATCGTACCTGGAGGCGCCGGAAAACCGGCGCGTGGTGGACATGGCGCGGCATTTGTTGGGGGGGGCCGCGATGTTGTATCGCGTGCAGCATTTGGGGATGCAGGGCTTTGCTGTGCCGCAGGCGTGGGCGCGGTATCAGCCAGGGGACAATTAACCTGTCTGTGTCGCGTAAAAGTCCTCGACTGTCCGCCTGTACGCACTGACGGACTAGTACAGCGCGGAGGAAGTCCCTCCTCAGTTAGCCCCGCTCAAAATTGTCGCCCATTTTCGCACACTGGTCGCTTCGGGTAGGGGGAGAGGGCGCCGGAGATGTCACTTGAACTTTAAGGAACGTCTGAATCGGCATCCGCCAACTCTTGTCCCGATCCGGCCAACACGATGATGGTATAGGCCCGCTCGCGCTCCTGGAAGCGCAATGCTTTGATGTCTTCGGCAGCGTTGAGTTTGGAAATCAGCTCATCCAAAATGATCCGATCAGGCTTGACTTGCATAGCGGTAGAGATACCCCCTCTGGGATCGTAAGCCTCCACCACCTCGAACCCCTGCTCGCGCAGCAAGCACGTGATACCTTCCAGGGCGGTACGGGCCTTCCCCGTGACCACGGCCTTGGGGCGCTGCGGCACTTGCGAGATCAACGCGGAGACGGTGTCCAGCACGGTCTGGATCTCTAGGGGCTTGATGAGGTACTCGTCGGCCCCCAGGGCTAGGCCGCGCTCGCGCTCCTCGACGATGGATAGGATCAGGATGGGGATGTTGCCGGTCAGGGGATCATCCTTGAGGATGCGGGTCACGTCGAAGCCGGAGATACCGGGCATCATGATGTCCAGCAAGATCAAGTCGGGGCGAGGGGTGTGCTGCCGCGCCAGGGTAATGGCCGCCGCGCCCTCACTGGCCGTCAGCGTTTTGTACCCGTGCCCCTCCAACTCCTGCGCCAGCAGCGTGCGGATGTGCGGTTCGTCGTCCACAATCAGCACCAGCGGCGTGACGTCGTCCGGTGCCGAGGGATGCGGGCGCGCCGTCGAGATGACCGGCTGCACAGCTTCGTCCACGCGCTCCACCGGCTGCAACGGCAAGGTGAAGTAGAACGTGGCCCCTTCGTCCGGCGTCGATTCGGCCCAGATGTTGCCGCCATAGTGGGTGACAATTTCGCGGCTGATAGCCAGCCCTAGCCCCGTGCCGGTGGGTTTGCCGGTCAGGGTGTCGCTCACGACCTGTTGGAAGCGGTGGAAGAGCCGGGGCAGTTCCTCTGGCGGGATGCCAATGCCGGTGTCGGAGACGGAGCAGAGGATGCCGCCGCCGACAGATTCTGGAGCTTCCCAGCCCCCCACGACCTCGCCCGGCGCGAGGACGCGCGCTTTCAGAACAATTTCGCCGGTCTTGGTGAATTTCACGGCATTGGAGAGCAAGTTGAAGAGCACCTGCCGCACCCGATTGGGATCGGCCCGCAACCGCACCGGCGATTCGAGCATCTCGACGCGGAATTCCAGGCCCGCTTCGGCGATCTGGGGCTGCATCCGCTCCACCACGTGATGCAACGTCTCCACCAGATCAAAAGCGCGATCCTGCCAATCGACGTTGCCCGCCTCCATCCTGGAGATGTCCAGCACATCGTTGATGAGGCGGGTCAACCGCTCCCCCTCGGTCACGATAATACCGAGGTTGTTGCGGATGCGGCGCGCGGCGCGCGTTGTCCGCCGGTTATCGTCCACAATGTTCGGATAAACGTCCTTCTCGAAGGTGCGGCTGATGAGTTTGGCGAAGCCGAGCACCGAGGTGAGAGGCGTGCGCAACTCGTGGGAGACGGCGGAGATGAACTCGGTCTTCATCCGATCCACCTCCTTCTCGTGGGTGATGTCGCGCACTACGGTCGCCACGCCCAGGAAGCGTCCCGCGTCCCGGATACCCACCGATGCCGCTTTGAGGGTACGGCCATCGGGCCGCCGAATCTCCGAGGCATAGCTGACGGCGTCGTTGTGCCGCGCGCTGTCGATGATGCGCGCCAAGTCGCGCTCCTGGAGCGCGTCGGCGAGGGCGTGGCCCACCAGGGTCGTCGCCGCCCGCCCAAACATATACTCGAAGGCCGAGTTGACCAGCATAATATCGCCCTCCGGGTTGGTGACGATGAGGCCATCGGCGATGTTGTGGAGGATAGCATCGAGCTTACTCTTCTCATCGGCCAGGGAACTCGCCATCTGTGCCAACTCACGCGCTTGCTCGCGCACGCTCTGGAAGAGGCGCGCGCTCTCTAGCGCGCCCGTGATCTGCTGGCCGAGCGCGGTCATCAGCCGCACATTCTCCGCTTCAAAGCCCCGGAGCCGGTCGCTTTCGAGGTTGAAGACGCCCACCAGCCGCTCGCCGGCGATGAGCGGGATCGCCAACTCCGAGCGCACGCTATCCAGCGCGGAGATATAGCGGGGATTCTGGGTTACATCGGGCACGAGAACCGGTTCCAGGGTAGCGGCAGCCTCAGTCACGACGCCTTCCTGGCCATAGATGGCCAGCCGTATGTCGGACACGTCCTGATCGTAGCCCACTTGCGCACCGAAGTACAGTTCATGGGCGGTGTTATCCGCCAACAGAATGGCGACGTGCTGATAGCCGAAGGCTTCGGCCACCGCGTTGCACACCTCGTTGAGCAGTTGGTCGATGTCCAGTATAGAACTGATCTTTTGCGAGACTTCCTGGAGGATTTCCAGTTGGGTCGCTTGATCGCGCACATCATGGAAGAGGCGGGCGTTCTGCAATGCGACGCTGATCTGGTTCGCCAGAGCCGTCATCAGTTGCACGTCATACTCGTCGAAGGCGGCGACATGCTCGCTTTCCAGGTTGAAGACGCCCACCACTTCATCATTGACGATCAGCGGCACCGCCAACTCGGAACGGATATTATCGGCCACGGCCACATAGCGCGCATCTCGCGTCACGTCGGGGATCAGGAGGGGGACGCCGTGATTCGCAACCCAGGGCACAATCCCGGCACCGTCCAGGCACAGCAAGCCCTGGGGGATGTCGCGCTCGACGACGCCGTGCTGCGCGGCGAATTCCAGCACGCCGGTTTCACGATCCAGCAGATGGATGGAGACGAATTGGTAGTGGAAGGTGTCGATGATGCGCTGCGCAATTTCGGCCAGCAGCGCGTTGACTTCCAGCAGCATCAACGCGCTGATACGTTGTGAGACATCCTGCAACAGCGACATCTCTTTGGCGCGCTCCTGGGCCGCGCCATAAGAGCGCGCGTTCTGCACAGCGATGGCGATCTGGTCGGCAAAGGCGGTTGTCAGATGTCCGTCCTTATCGGAATAGAAGTCCGGTTCGAATTTATCGACGGCCAGCAGCCCCAAGCTCATATCATCTACCACCAGCGGCGCGCCAATCCACGCGCGCACGGTGCGCTCGCGCGCGGTCTCGCTCTGATTAGCGCCCCATTTGGGGAGGGCCTGCACATCCGCCACGACGCGCACCTGCTGCGAGAGGATCACGTCATAGCCCAGGGGTTTCTCTTCCAGGAAATAGGTCTTACCTATCCTATCGTCCTCATCATCGAAGCCCCGTTCCGCGGCGATGGTCAGGCGATCTCCGTCCAAGAGCAAAATGGACGCGGTATCGTAAGCCATCACTTGCTCCAGATGTTCCAGAGCCAGGGCCAAGACCTGCTGCAAATTCAGCGTGGAGGTCACGGTTTTGGCGAGTTGCACCAGCGCGGCGAATGTCTGGCGCTGTTCTGCTACTTCGCGGTAGAGGCGCGCGTTCTGCAAGGCCAACGCGGCCTGATCCGCCACCGCCGAGATCACGCGCGCGTCCTCTTCGGTGTAGGCGTCTGGCTCCGCGCTCACTATATCGAAGACGCCCATGACCACGCGCCCCACGACCATCGGCACGGCCAATTCGGAACGCACGCCAGAGGGCCAGGGGAGGCAACTCTCCCACGTATCGCCCGCGCTCTTGAGCACCGGTTGGCCCGACTGAGCCACGCTCCCCACCACGCTCTCTGGCTTGATGGGCCATCGTCGCGCGGTGAGGCGCGGTTGCAGGTGTTTCGGGTAAGCGGCGACGTAGACCTCGGCGGTTTTGTCGTCGAGCAAGAAGATGGCCGTGTCTGTGTAGCCGAAGACGCGCTCCAAGCTGCGGATAATCTGGGCCAGCAGTTGGTCGGCGTCGAGGATAAAGCCGATGTCGCGGGTCACTTCTAACAGCGCGCGCAGTTCCGATTTATCTCGCGCCATCCGGCCTTGTTGCTGCTTGACCTTTTCTAGCAGGGCGTTAAAGGCCACCACCAAATCGCCCACCTCGTCCAGCGAGAGGACGGTGAGCTTCTCGAAGCTCACGTCCGGGTCCTCGGTCAACTCAATGAGGCGTCCGGTCACGTACTGAATCTCGCGGGTGAAATCCTCCGATAGATAATGGCTGGTAGCGTAGATGACCAGGGCCATCAGCGCCACAAATCCGCTCAGGATCATCACCGAATCTCGCACGATGGGCACTTGCAAGGGGCGGCCATAGTAGAAGATGCCGAGCCACCACGCTTCGGATTCGCGGTTCAGGTCGGTGAAAATTAT
>SLSP01000115.1 GCA_007130345.1 Thermoflexales bacterium | reverse complement strand
CTACCAGCAAATCGTCGCCGCGCTAGGGGAGACCCTCCGCCTGATGGTCGAGATCGACGCGGCGATCCCGGCGTGGCCGGTGGTGTGATCGCCATTGCTGCACCATCTCCCCGCCGTCTTTTCTTGACGCTTGATGTTTCACGCTTCACGATCCCCGATCCCCAAAAACGGTTTTTGACGCCTCGTGGAACTATACTATAATTGTACATTGAGTAGTCTGAGCACGGGTTTGGTTCACACATACAAGTTCCTTCAACTTTAACAGGAGGTTTTTCAATGGCAAAAGATATCAAGATGATGACGGTAGATGGCAACACCGCGTGCGCCACTATTGCGCACAAGATCAATGAAGTGGTTGCGATTTATCCGATCACCCCTTCTAGCTCGATGGGGGAATTGGCCGACGCGCTGTCGGCGCAGGGCCAGACTAACATCTGGGGCACCATCCCGCTGGTAGTGGAGATGCAGGCCGAAGGTGGCGCGGCGGGAGCCGTTCACGGCGCGCTCCAAACCGGCGCGCTGACCACGACGTTCACCGCCTCGCAGGGGTTGCTGCTGATGATCCCCAATATGTACAAGATCGCCGGCGAGCTGACGCCGACCGTCTTCCACGTCTCGGCGCGCAGCCTTTCCGCGCAGGCGCTCTCCATCTTCGGCGACCACAGCGACATCACGGCGGCGCGCGCCACCGGCTTCGGGCTGATCGCCAGCAACTCCGTGCAGGAGGCCCACGACATCACCCTCATCGCGCAGGCCGCCAGCCTGCAATCCCGCGTGCCCTTCGTCCACTTCTTCGACGGCTTCCGCACCAGCGCGGAGATCAACAAGATTCAATGGATCGATGATGACATCATCCGCGAAATGATAGAGGATGACCTGGTGCGCGCGCATCGCGCCCGCGCCCTCAACCCCGATGCTCCTGTAGTGCGCGGCACCTCCCAGGGGCCGGATGTGTACTTCCAGGCCCGCGAGGCGGTGAATCCGTACTACGAGAAAGCCCCCGGCATCGTCCAGCAGGCGATGGATAAGTTTGCCAAGCTGACGGGCCGCGAATATAATCTCTTCGACTACGTCGGCGCGCCCGACGCCGAGACCGTTATCGTGATGATGGGCTCCGGCGCGGAAGTGGCGGAAGAGACCGCCGAGTATCTGGCGGCGCAAGGCGAGAAGGTCGGCCTGCTCAAGGTGCGCTTGTATCGCCCCTTCAGCGTCGCGCACTTTGCCGAGGCGCTGCCCGAATCCGTCAACTTCATCATCGCCCTCGACCGCACCAAAGAACCCGGCAGCGCGGGCGAACCGCTCTACCAGGACGTGCTCACCGCGTTGGCCGAATCCGGGCGCAGCGCGAAGGTCATCGGCGGACGCTACGGCTTGTCCTCTAAGGAGTTCACCCCGGCGATGGTCAAGGCCCTCTTCGATGAGGCCAAGAAGGATGCCCCCAAGAACCACTTCACTATCGGCATCCACGACGACCTGACGCACACCAGCATCCCCTACGACGAGAGCTTCAACATCGAACCGGATGACGTGGTGCGCGCGCTGTTCTACGGCCTGGGTTCCGACGGCACCGTGGGCGCGAACAAGAACAGCATCAAGATTATCGGCGATGAGACCGACCTGTACGCGCAGGGCTATTTCCAATTCGATGCCAAGAAGTCCGGCGGGATCACCACCTCGCACTTGCGCTTTGGGCCGCGTCCCATCCGCCAGACCTGCCTGATTACGGCGGCCAACTTTGTTGGCGTGCATCAGTTTGTGTACATCGAGAAATACGACCTCCTCCGCTATGCAGCCAAAGGCGCGACGGTGCTGTTGAACACGCCGCACGCTATCGAGGAGACCTGGGACAAGCTGCCGCGCAAGGTGCAAGAGCAGATCATCGCCAAAGACCTCAAGCTCTACGCCATCAACGCCTACGAAGTGGCCGATAAGGCCGGCTTGGGCGGGCGCATCAACACCATTATGCAGACCTGCTTCTTCGCGCTCTCTGGCGTATTGCCCAAGGATGAGGCGATTGCCAAGATCAAGCAGTTCATCGAGAAGTCTTACGGCAGCAAGGGTGAGGACGTTGTGCAGATGAACTTCTCCGCTGTGGATCACGCGCTGGAGAATTTGCACGAGATCGTGGTGCCGAACGCGGCTACCAGCGACATTGAGATGGTGCCTGTCGTCACCGCCGACGCGCCGCAGTTCGTGAAGGAAGTCACGGCAATGATAGCTGGGATGGAGGGGGACGATATCCCCGTGTCCAAGCTGCCCGACGACGGCACGTACCCCGTCGGCACGACGCAGTACGAGAAGCGCAACATCGCGCTGGAATGCCCCGTGTGGGACCCCGAGGTCTGCATCCAGTGCGGCAAATGCGCGATGGTCTGCCCGCACGCCGTCATCCGCCTCAAGGTCTATGACCCGGAGGTTCTGGATGCCGCGCCCGAAGGCTTCCGCTCCGCCGACGCGATAGGGAAGGCGTTCAAGGGCAAGAAGTTCAGCATCCAGGTGGCGGTCGAGGACTGCACCGGCTGTGGCGTGTGTGTGGAGACCTGTCCGGCGTACAAGGACAAGAAGGCCAAGAGCGGCCCGAAGGCGATTAACATGACGCCGCAACTCCCCATCCGCGACCGCGAGCGCGAGTACTGGAACTTCTTCTTCAACGAAATTCCCGACTACAACCGCACCGAACTCAACCTCAAGCTGGTGAAGGACTCGCAACTCCTGCGCCCGCTCTTCGAGTTCTCCGGCGCGTGCGCCGGCTGCGGCGAGACGCCCTACGTGCGCCTGTTGAGCCAGCTCTTCGGCGACCGCGCGATCATCGCCAACGCCACCGGCTGCTCCTCCATCTATGGTGGCTATATGCCCACCACGCCCTACACCACCAACGAGGCCGGGCAAGGCCCCGCGTGGAACAACAGCCTCTTCGAGGACAACGCCGAGTTCGGCTTCGGCTTCCGGTTGACGCTGGACAAGCAGGAAGAGTACGCCCGCGAGTTGGTCGAGAAGTTCCGCGCCGAGTTGGGTGACGAGTTGGCCGATGGCCTGCTCAACGCCGAGCAACTCACCGAGCAGGACTACGCCGATCAGCGCGCGCGCGTGGCGCAACTGCGCATCCGCCTGGCCGATAACGCCTCGCCCGCGGCCAAAGACCTGTTGAGCGTGGCCGACGTGCTCGTCCGCCGCTCCGTCTGGGTGCTCGGCGGCGACGGGTGGGCCTATGACATCGGTTATGGCGGCCTGGATCACGTTTTGGCGCAGGGGCGCAACATCAACGTGCTGGTGCTGGACACGCAAGTTTACTCCAACACCGGCGGGCAGATGTCGAAGGCGACCCCGCGTGGCGCGGTGGCGCAGTTCGCCGCTGCCGGACGCGGCCTGCCCAAGAAGGACCTGGGCCTGATCGCGATGACCTATGGCAACATCTACGTGGCCCAGGTAGCGATGGGCTACAACGACGTGCAGACGCTCAAGGCACTGCGCGAAGCCGAGTCCTATCCCGGCGCGAGCCTCGTCATCGCCTACACGCACTGCATCATGCACGGGATGCCGCAGATGAAGTTCGGGCTGAGTCAGCAGAAACTCGCCGTGGAGTCCGGCGCGTGGACGCTGTACCGCTACGATCCGCGCCGCATCGCCGAGGGCCAGAACCCGCTGCAACTGGACTGCAAAGCGCCGAGCGAGGACATCAAGGACTATATGTACAACGAAGTCCGCTTCAAGACCCTGCTCCAGGGGCACCCTGACCGCGCCGAGCGGCTGCTGGCATTGGCCCGCGAAGACGCGCAGGCCCGCTGGCAGCAGTACAAGCAGATGGCCGAGATGGATTACAGTTGGGCGGCTAAGTAAGTCTGCTGCTATCCAACAAAAAAAACAGCCCGCCGGATACCCGGCGGGCTGTTTGCGTGATTCTGGCAAACTCACTTCCTCTCCAGCGCGTAGGTGATCAAAGCCTGATAGCCGTCCGACTCGCCTGAGACGACGATGGCGTACTGCCATCCATCCTTCACGCCGATGAACATCCCGCCGCCGAGCATCTCCTCAAATTCATCCGAAGCTTCCTCGAACATCGCGCGGATGTTCTGCCTTACAATCTGCTCGTCATCGTTTGTGCCGACGACCACGTTGTAAAACACGGTGTCGTCAACTTCGTGCTTGCCTCCGCCCAGGATCGTCGCGTCGGTGCCTTCATAGATAGGGAACTCCTGTCTCGGATACCCTTCTGGCAATTCGCCCAGGCTGATGGAAGGCGGGAGTTCAATATCGCCCTCCGGATCGATGTCGCCCAGGTCTCCGAGGAAGTCATCCAGGTTATCGATGAGGTCATCCAGACCATCCGTAACGCCGTCAAGCTCTCCTACCAGATCCCCCAGTCCTTCCAGATCGAGATCGCCGAGGCCCTCCACGAGATCGCCCAAGCGATCCATATCGAGATCGCCAATCCCTTCCACGAGATCTCCCAAGCCTTCTGTGAGATTGCCGACTCTTTCTGTAAGCCCACACGCCAGCATAGACAGGGCCACAACTGCCGCCAGAACTACTAAGATTTTGCGTTGCATAGCTTCACCCCTCCTTTTGAGTAAGGTTGACTGAAACGACTCTCGAAGCTACTTTCATTATAAGGCACGGCGGATGAAATACAACCGGAGGCATAGGCCATTTTGAGGAAGCCGGTCTACAGCGCGGCTTGACATGGTTGGTGTCAAACGTCAAACGTCTCAGAGTTGCGTCCGCCTTGACCTGGTATATACTGCCCACACTATGACTCTATTGAAAGAACCCT
>SLSP01000305.1 GCA_007130345.1 Thermoflexales bacterium | reverse complement strand
GACTGCAATCCCGGCACGCTGTGGAACGAGTCGATGCCCTTCGTGCTGGCGCTGGCCTGCCGCTATCTGCGCCTCACGCCGGCGCAGGCCCTCGTCGCGGCGACCTTGAACGCCGCGTGCGCCCTCGGCCTGGGCGACCGGGTGGGGAGCCTCGCGCCGGGCTACGCCGCCGACCTGCTGGTGCTGGCCGTCCCCGATTACCGGCATCTCGGCTATCGTTTTGGCGGGCATCTGGTGGAGACCGTCATCAAAGGCGGCGAAGTCGTCGCCGAAGCGGGCCGGGTGGTGGGCGCGTGACGCCCGACGCCGCGCAGGTCTTCCGCCTCACTGCCGAGGCGTCCGGCGACCGGATCGACCGCTGGCTGGCCGACCGGCTGCCCGACTTCTCGCGCGCGGCGGTGCAGCGCCTCATCGACGAAGAACAGGTGCGGGTCAACGACGCGGTGCTGACGCGGGCCGCGCAGCGCGTCGCGGCGGGGGATGTCGTCGAGGTGCGGGTTCCGCCGCCGCGCCCCGTCGCGGTGGCGGCCCAGGACTTGCCGCTGGACATCCTCTACGAAGACGGCGACATCATCGTGGTCAACAAGGCGGCGGGGATGGTCGTCCATCCCGGCGCGGGAAATCCCGACGGCACGTTGGTCAACGCGCTGCTGGCCCATTGCCCCGATTTGGCGGGCATCGGCGGGGAACTGCGGCCCGGCATCGTCCACCGGCTGGATAAGCAGACCTCCGGCGCGCTCGTGGTTGCCAAGCACGACCGGGCCATCCGCGCCTTGCAGCGCCAGTTCAAGCAGCGGACGGTGACGAAGCTCTATCTCGCGTTGCTCATCGGCCATCTGCCACAGGACGAGGGCCTCATCGACGCGCCCATTGCTCGCGACCGGCGGGAGCGCAAGAGAATGGCCGTGGTCGCCGGGGGGAAGGTCGCGCGCACGCGCTGGCGGGTGCAGCGGCGGCTGCGGGATGATCGGGGGCGGCCCTACAGCCTGACCGACGTGCATCTCTTGACCGGGCGCACCCACCAGATTCGCGTCCATTTCGCGTGGTTGGGCTATCCCCTGGTGGGAGACGCGAAATACGGCCCGCGCCATCCCCCGCTCGAAGCGCCGCGCCAGTGCCTCCACGCCCGCGACCTGACCGTCGAGCATCCCATCACCGGCGAGCGGATGACCTTCACCGCGCCGGTGCCGGCGGATTTCCGCGCGGTGGTGGATGGGCTAACCGATTGACGGAAGGGGTCATTCACATTAAGATACAGATAAAAGGCGGGGAGCACCCGACAAGGACGTTGACCCAACTATGCAAGTGATTTTGACGCACGAAAATGCAGATTTTGACGCGATTGCCAGTCTGGTGGGCGCGCACAAGCTCTATCCCAACGCGCAGCCCGTTCTGCCCCGGCGCGTCAATCGGAACGTGCGCGCGTACCTCTCGCTCTACGGCGCGAACCTGCCCCTCGTGGAACCAGAGACGCTCCGGCGCGGGAGCCATATCCAGCGCGTGATTCTGGTGGACACGCAGAGTATGACCACCGTGCGCGGGATGGGCCGGGACATCGCCGACGTGCTGATCATCGACCATCACGCGCCGCCGGACACGCTGCCCGACGGCTGGCGCTTCCAGGGCGAGGTGCTCGGCGCGAACACGACGATGCTGGTGGAGGCGATTGCGACGCGGCTCATTCCCATCACGCGGGTCGAGGCCACGCTGATGCTGGCCGGTATCTACGAGGACACCGGCTCGCTGACCTATGCCGGGACGACGTCGCGCGATCTGCGCGCCGCCGCGTGGCTGGTGGATCAGGGCGGCAGCCTCGACATCGCCGGGGAGTTCCTGGAGCATCCGTTCAACGCGGTGCAGCAGGCCATCTACGACGCGCTCCAAGAGCACGCCGAGACGGTAGAAATCGACGGGCATCCCATCGTGCTCAGTTGGGCCACCTCGCCGCCGGACATTGAGGAGGAGATTTCGACGCTGGCCCACAAGCTACGCGATCTGATGGACCCCTCCGCGCTGGTGATTCTGGTGCAGATCGGAGGGAACGTGCAGTTGGTGGCCCGCAGCAGCACCGACGATATCAACGTGGCGCGGATTGCGCGGCACTTCGACGGGGGCGGGCACGACCGCGCCGCCGCCGCGCTCATCCACCAACGCAAAGCGCGCGACGTGTGCGCCGAGTTGCGCGCGCTGCTGCCGGAATTCGTGCATCCGCGCGTCAAGGTGCGCGATTTGATGTCCTACGGCGTGCGCAAGGTGCGACCGGAGACGCCCATCGACGAGGTGTACCGGCAGATGTTGCACACCGGCCACGAGGGTTTCCCCGTCGTCGCGGAAGGGCGCGTTCAGGGCTTGGTCACGCGCAACGCGGTGGATCGCGCGATGCAGCACCGCTGGGGCCAGCAGCCCGTCCACCGCATCATGCGCCAGGGCGAAATCACCGTCTCGCCGGACGATTCGGCGGAGACGGTGCGCGCGCAGATGATCCAGAGCGGCTGGGGGCAGATTCCCGTGCTGCGCGCGGGCAAAATCGTCGGCGTGGTCACGCGCACGGATATGATCCGCATCCCGCCCTCGGCGCGGGAGTCGGAGCGCCAACAAATCGCGCACCAGATGGAAGACGCTTTCCCCGCGCCGCTGCTGGCCCTCATCCGCCGCATCGGGGAGTTGGCCGCCGACCAGGGGCATACCATCTACTTCGTCGGGGGCGTGGTGCGCGACCTGCTGCTGCGCCAGGCCATCTTCGACGCCGATCTGGTGGTGGAAGGCGACGCCATCGACCTGGGCGAGCATCTGGCGCAGGCGTGCGGCGGTGAGATTCGCAGTCATCGACGCTTCGGCACGGTCAAGTGGTTGCTGCCGGAGAGCATCTGGGGCGAGGTCGCGCCGGACGCGCTGCCCCTGCGCCCCCGCGACCGCCGCAATCTGCCGGAGTGCATCGATTTGGTGACGGCGCGCACGGAGTATTACGAGCATCCGACGGCCCTGCCGCTGGTGGAGCGCAGTTCCATCAAACAGGACTTGCACCGGCGGGATTTCACCATCAACACGCTGGCGATCCGGCTCGATCCGCAGCGGTGGGGCGAGTTGCTGGACTTCTACGGCGGGCAATCTGACCTGGAGCAGGGCGTGGTGCGCGTGCTGCACAGCCTGAGCTTTGTGGACGACCCCACGCGCATCCTGCGGGCGGCGCGCTTCGAGGTGCGCCTGGGCTTCGCGCTCGATCCGCGCAGCGCGGGCCTCATCGGCGACGCGCTGCCGCTGCTCGACCGGATCACGGGCGGGCGCGTCCGCCACGAACTCGACCTCATCTTCGAGGAGGCGCGGCCCGAAGCGGTGCTCGACCGGCTTCAGGAACTCGGCGCGCTCCAGGCTATCCAGCCGCATCTGACCTGCGACGACTGGCTGCGCGCGCGCTTCCGGCAGGCGCGGGAGGCGGTGGACTTCGCGCAGTGGGAGCTGGAGGCGGCGGAGGGGCGGCGCTTCCTCTACTGGGCCGCGCTCTGCTACCGGCTCGCGCCGGAGGAGCGGGCCGCACTCGCCGCGCACTTGCTGATGCCGAGCGAGATCAAAGGCGGGCTGCACGCTATCCCGCAGATGCGCGAGGCCGTCGCCCGGCTGGCCGACACCGAGACGCCCGCCGCTATCGTCGCGCTGCTGGACACGCTCGCGCCGGAGCTGCTCGCGCTGGCATGGCTCACGGTTGAGGACGAGAGCACGCGCCGCAAGCTGGAGCGTTACGCGGAAACGTGGCGCCACATCCAGCCGACGCTGACCGGCGCTGACTTGAAGGCGATGGGCTTCAAGCCCGGCCCCATCTACCGCGAGATTCTGACCGCGCTGCGCGCCGCCCGTCTGAACGGCGAGATCGCGTCCAGGGAGGAGGAAGTGGCGGTGGTGGAGGGGTGGGAAGAGTGAGGCGTCAGGCGTCAGGCGTCAAAATTGAGTCCCCTGAAAAAGTCCAAAAATCCGATTTTTTAGAAACTTGATACCACAGATATATTTTCCGCGTGCGAATTTCACATCTGTGGTAGGTCGCGTGTGGAAAAATCGGATTTTTAGGGTTCTTTCAGTATAGCAAAAATTGCATTGAAACTTTATCACATCACATAGCGAGGGAAATTTTATGGATATTCGAGTGGAACGGATGGCGCGGCTGCTGACCGCGTACTCGATCAATGTTCAGCCGGGCGACCGGGTGGCAATAGTTTCGTCGCCGCTGGCTGAGGACTGGGTGCTGGCCGTGTATGAGCAGGTTCTCGCGCGCGGCGGACACCCCATCATACTCATGTCTCCATCGGGTGCGGAGGAGATTTTCTACCGTGTGGGCAGTGACGCGCAGTTGACCTTCATCGACCCGGTGCGTGAGATGATCATGGATCAGTTCGAGGGCTACATCAACATCCGCGCGGGGGCGAATAACCGCGAGTTGAGCCGCATCGATCCGCAGCGGCAGGCCATGTATCGTAAGGCGATGGAGCCGGTGATGCAGCGCTATATGGAGCGCGGCGCTGCCGGCGAGTTCAAGTGGAACGGGACGCAATATCCCACCAACGCCGCCGCCCAGGACGCCGACATGAGCCTGCGCGACTACACCGACTTCGTCTTCCAGGCGTGCCACTGCGACAAAGCCGACCCCGTCGCCGAGTGGCAGCGCATCCACGATGAACAGGAGCAGGTGATTCAGTGGCTCAAGGGCCGCGATCAGGTCAAGGTGATCGGCCCCAACGCCGATTTGACGCTCTCCATCAAGGACCGCGTCTTCGTCAACTCCGACGGGCAT
>SLSP01000368.1 GCA_007130345.1 Thermoflexales bacterium | reverse complement strand
GGCGAGAGGGGGCGCAGAACATCCTGGCCGTCCGAGGCGCAGTCCTCACCGGACGAGAGCGTTTTGACTCTCTTTGGGCTAGGGCTTACACAAACTCGCCCCCATCCTGAAATGCACCCGTGGTTAAGTTGCATTTCGCCGATTGGGACGTACAATTATATAGAGAAGTGCTATAAGCTCCTACAATCGAAACTCTATCACGAGGTGTGTTTATGGATGCTCTGTTTTTACCAGATCTGAAAGACCGTTTCTTGCGCTACGTGCAGATTGATACCCAGAGTGAGGAAGCCTCCCAGGCGGTGCCAAGCACGGCCAAGCAATATGACCTGCTCAAGCTGCTGGTCGCGGAGTTGGAGGCCCTGGGCGCCAGTGACGTGGAACTCACCGAGTACGCCTGCGTTCTCGCCACCATCCCCGCAACGCTAGAGGACGCCGTGCCCACGGTGGCCTTTCTGGCCCACGTCGATACCGCGCCCGACTTCAGCGGCACGGGCGTCAAGCCGCTGGTGCATCACGCCTACGCTGGCGAGCCGATTGTCCTGCCCGACGATCCAACGCAGGTGTTGACGCCGGAGAAGATCCCCGCGCTGGAAGAGAAGATCGGGCACGACATCGTGACCGCCAGCGGAACCACGCTCCTGGGGGCCGACGACAAAGCCGGCGTCGCCGTGATGATGACGCTGGCCGATCACTTGCTGCGCCACCCGGAGATCCCCCACGGCAAGGTGCGCCTCTGCTTCACGCCAGATGAGGAAATCGGGCGCGGCGTGGCCCACCTCAAGCTGGAAGACCTGGCTGCTGACGTCGCCTACACCCTGGATGGCGGGCCGCTCGGCGAGACCACGTTCGAGACCTTCTCCGCCGATAAGGCTCTGGTTAAGATCACGGGCGTCTCGTGTCACGCGGGCAAGGCGAAGGGCAAGATGGTCAACGCGCTCAAGCTGGCCGCCAAATTTATCGAGCAGTTGCCGCCGGATAGCCTCGCGCCGGAGTTCACCGAGAAGCGCGAGGGCTTTATCCACCCCTATCGCGTCAGCGGCGTCCCCGCCGAGGCCGAAATCCACTTCATTCTGCGCGATTTCGAGTTGGACGGCCTCAAGGCGCAGCGCGATCTCATCCTGGGGATCGCGCAAACGCTGCAAGCCGCCGAACCCCGCGCCAAGATCGAATGTACCATCACCTCACAGTACCGGAATATGCGCTACTGGCTGGAGAAGGATATGAAGCCCGTGGAGTTGGCGATTGACGTCGTCCGGCAGATGGGCATTGAGCCGATCACCGATCCCATCCGGGGCGGCACCGACGGCGCGCGGCTAACCGAGCGCGGCCTGCCCACGCCCAACCTCTTCGTGGGGATGCAGAATTACCACGGCCCGCTGGAATGGATCAGCTTGCAGGATATGGCGCGAGCTACCGAAGTCTGCTTGAAGCTCGTCGAGGCGTGGGCCAAACAGTAACGCCGGCCCGGGAACTTATCGCCCCCAACGCGCTACTGTTGGGGGCGAATTGTTTGAGCCGAGTGAGGTCAGGCGTTGGGAGACCCCTCGTGAATCCAGCGGAGGAGCGACTTCCCGGCGTCGGTCAGGCGGTAGAACGTGATCTTGTCGGTGCCGGTGGTGGTGAGATAGCCCTGTTCCACCAGCGCGTGGCGTAGCGGATCGAGTTGTTCCGCCACCAGCGGGCCGTGCATCACCATATAGGCTTTGGTGAAGGGCTGCGCCATCGTCTGATCGGAGAAGAATCGCTGGGCGGCGTGGGCCAGCGCGGAGCGTACCACCTCCGGCGCGAGGCCCGGCACCGGCGGGATGCGGTGCGGCGTCGGTGCCGATTGCACGTAGAACTCCTGAATCTGCTCGGTGGCAACTTCGAGGGCATCAGAAGGCTTGCGCAACACGCCCGCTTCGGAGAGGAAATCGACGAAGCTCTTGAAATCGGCCTTGACCTTATCGCGCTCGCGCACCACCTGCTCCAACGCTTGTTGCAAGTGAGCCAGTTCCTCGCTGGTGTTCTGCAAGGCCAACGCACGGCTCTGGGCCTCTTCCTGGACGGTGTGTAGTTCCTTTTTAAGCGTGACATTCTTCTTCTGAATGGTCTTGATATTCTCGCGCTGCGCGATGGCCCAGTTATCCAACTCCGATTCCCAGGTCTTGAGCCGATCCCGCTGCTTCTTGACGCGCTCGTGGCTGATCCACGTCACCATAGCGAAGATGACCGCGGCCAAGAACAGCAGCGCCGCAATAAAAATCATAATTCCATACGCTAATCCGTCCACAGTGTCTCCCGCCCAACCTCTGAAGTGCCGACTTTATTCTACCGTACAATGGGCCAGACTACAAGTTACCGGTTCCTCAAATTTCGCGCAGCAGGGCGAGACGTCATTCCAGGCAGAATCGAGGAATCTCTCCCGCCGCGAGACATTGACGGCAGCCTTACGCTGTGTTATGCTGGACTTAGATTGCACAAAATCGCCCCAGGAGGTTATCATGACACCCGAATTGCGCGAATTGAAAGACCGCACCGTCTCCCGGCTGTACTCGCTAGGCGAGGAGATCGCCAATAGCGTGACGCACGGCATCGGCGCGGGGTTGAGCATCGCCGGATTGACGCTGCTGGTGGCCCTGGCGGCCTGGTACGGCACGCCGCGTCAGGTGATCAGCTTCAGCATCTACGGCGCGACGCTGATCATCCTCTACCTGGCCTCCACGCTCTATCACAGCTTCCAACATCCCAAAGTCAAGCAAGTCTTCCGCGTTATCGATCACGCTTCGATCTTCCTGCTCATCGCCGGGACGTACACGCCCTTTCTCCTGGTGGGGATACGCAGCACATGGGCAACGGTGCTGCTGGTGATTGTGTGGGGATTGGCACTGTTGGGCGCGAGCTTCAAGGCGCTCTTCATCCACCGCTTCCAGAAGCTCTCGGTACTGGCCTATATCCTGATGGGCTGGTTGAGCGTCGTGGCGATCCGGGAACTGTTCGCCAACATCCCGCCGGGCGGCTTGATTTTGCTGGCGGTGGGCGGCGTCATCTACACCCTCGGCGTGATCTTCTACGCCCTCAAGAAAGTGCCCTACATGCACGCGGTCTGGCACCTGTTCGTACTTGGCGGGAGCATCTGCCATTACCTGGCCGTGCTGCTCTACCTCGCGCCGGCGCATTGACGCGCGCGCTGTACGCGACATGAAGATGTCTACACATCCGTTGTCTGCAAGGAACTACAATGAACGCACTCGAAAGCTATCTTGAGCAACTGAATCAAATCCGGGGGCATGGCGTGGCCGAGACCTCGTATTATGGCCCGCTGGTGACGTTGCTCAACGCGGTGGGGGAGTCGCTGGCCTCCCCGGTGATCTGCGTGACGCAGCTCAAGGATACCGGCGCGGGCCTCCCCGATATGGGCCTCTTCACCGCCGCGCAGTTGGAGCGCGAGGATGACGTGGCAGCCCCGGCCCCGCTGCCGGGCACGCTCCCGGCGCGCGGCGCGGTCGAGGTCAAGGGGCTGGCCGCCGACATCGAGGCCACCGTCCACAGCGAGCAGGTCGCCCGCTACCTCCACCGCTACGGACAGGTACTCGTCACCAATCTGCGTCAGTTCGCGCTGGTGGGACGCGATGAACACGGCCAACTCGCGCTGCTGGAAGCCTACACCCTCGCCGCGAGCGAGGCCGACTTCTGGGCGTTGGCCCGCCATCCGCGCCGGGCGGAGCGGGAACACGGCGAGCGCCTGCGGGATTATCTCGCCCGCGCGCTGCTGATGCCCGCGCCACTGGACAATCCCCGCGACGTGGCCTGGTTCCTCGCCTCCTACGCCCGCGAGGCCCGCGTCCGGATGCTGCGAGCGCTGGACTCCGACACCTTCCCGGAATTGACCGCTATCCGGGAGGCGCTCGAAAAGACTTTGGGCATTCACTTTCAGGGCCGCCAGGGGGACTACTTCTTCTATGCCACATTGGTGCAGACGCTCTTCTACGGCCTCTTTTCTGCGTGGGTGCTGTGGGAGCCGCCGCCCAACCGTCCCGACGAAGGCTTCGATTGGCGACTGGCGGCCTACGAATTGCGCGCCCCGGTCATCAGCACGATTTTTGAGCGCCTGCTGCTCCCTTCCTATCTCCGTCAGTTCGACCTGTTTGACACCTTGAATCGCACCGGCGATCTGCTCAATCGCATTGATCGCGGCGCGTTCTTTGAGCATTTCCAACAAGAACACGCGGTGCAGTACTTCTACGAACCGTTCCTGGAAGCCTACGACCCGGAGTTGCGCAAGGAGTTGGGCGTCTGGTACACGTCGCCGGACACCTGGCCGTCACCGCCGGGTGGGGCTACCTGACGCGCGAAGGCACGGTCACGATGCCGGGGAGCGGGCGCGTGACGCAGCGCGAGGATGGCGCTTACGACGTGTATCTCAACGACATCGCCCGCTGGGAAAACGTCCCCGCCGAAGTGTGGGACTACACGCTCGGCGGCTACACCGTACTCAAGAAGTGGCTCTCCTACCGCGAGCGCGCCGTCCTGGGCCGCGACCTGCGCCCCGCAGAAGTCCGCGCCTTTACCGAAATCGCCCGGCGCATCGCCGCGCTGCTCGCCCTCCAACCCGATCTCGACGCCAATTATTGGGCCATCCTCGCCAGTATGCGTCACTGATGGAGAAAATCATCGACACTGTGCTCAGGAGCTTGCCATGAAACCTTCGACAGAACGCCGCGAACCCACCGCCCATCCCATGTGGGCCTTCGCGTGCTTCCTGCTCGGCCAGCGCGACACCGTACTGGCCGTGATCGCCGCCGCGTTGACCGTGCT
>SLSP01000363.1 GCA_007130345.1 Thermoflexales bacterium | reverse complement strand
CGCGCGCATAAGACGCTGTCACGTTTCACGCATGACGTTTGACGCCTCACGCCTCACGCCTCACGTCCCCCGCTTCACACCCGCGCGTCCACTTCCGCTTCCAGGCCGGGGATTTCGACCATTTTTTCCAGGCGGTGCATCAGGAAGGTGATGCCGAGTACCAGGACGAGGTAGATCAGGCCGACGAAGGGCAGCATGGTCATTTGGTTGTAGTAGCGGCTCATTATCTGGCGCGTTCTGCCGAAGAGGTCGGCGACGGCGATGAAGGAGACTACCGAGGTGTATTTGACCATATAGGCGGCTTCGTTTGACCAGGGGGCGATGACGAGGCGCAACGCCTGGGGCATTATGATATGGATGATGGCCTGTAACCGGCTCATCCCCAGGGCGCGGGCGGCGATCATCTGCCCGGAGCTGATGGATTGAATGGCCCCGCGAAAGTATTCCGCCTGATACGCGGCACTGTTGAGGCCCAGGGCCAGGTACGCGGCGGTCATCGGGGCCAGCACCAGGAAGTTCCGGCCAAAGCCCAAGCCCTCAAAAAAACTGTTGAGGCCCGGATCGGCCAGGCCGTAGTAGAAGAAGAAGAGTTGCACCAGTAAGGGCGTGCCTCGAAAGACGTCAGTGAAGGCGGTGGCGAAAAGTCTCAGCCCTTTGGGGCCGTAGACGCGGGCCAGCGCGATGGGGAAGCCCACGCCCAGGCCGATGAGCAGCGAACCGATGCTGAGTTGCAGCGTAATCCACAGCCCCTCGCCGAGCGTGGGCCAGATCATGTTCCAGAAATTGATCAGCCCGGTCATTCTTGCTGTTCTCCGTAGAGTTCGGTAATCTTCCCCAGAAACTCGCGGGTGCGCTGGTGTTGCGGATTGTAGAAAAGCTGCGCGGGCGGGCCTTGTTCGAGGATGTTGCCGCCTTCCATAAAGATGATGCGGTTGCAGACCTCTTTGGCGAATCCCATCTCGTGGGTGACGACGAGCATGGTCATGTGCTCCTTCGCCAGCTTGAGCATCACCTCCAGCACCTCGCCGATGAGTTCGGGATCGAGGGCCGAGGTCGGCTCGTCGAAGAGCATCACCTTGGGATTCATCGCCAGGGCGCGGGCAATCGCCACGCGCTGCTTCTGTCCGCCGGAAAGTTGGCCGGGGTAGGCGTCGGCCTTGTCCACGAGTCCCACGCGCGCCAACTCGGACATCGCCAGTTCGCGGGCGGCGTTCTTGTCCATCCCCAACACCTTCACCGGGGCGAGCATCACGTTGTTGATCGCGGTGAGGTGATTGAAGAGGTTGAAGTCCTGAAACACCATGCCCACCTGGGCGCGGATGGTGTTGATGTCGGTGTCGGGATGCGTGATCGCTTGCCCATCCACCCAGATGCGCCCCTGATCGGGCTGCGTGAGCAGGTTGACGCAGCGGAGCAGGGTGCTTTTGCCGGTGCCGCTCGGCCCGATGATGACCAGGACTTCGCCGGTGTGGACATCGAGGGAAACGCCCTTGAGCACTTCGAGCGCGCCGTAGGTCTTGTGCAGGTCTTCTATGCGCACGATGGGGGCGGGCATAGGTTACGCGCCTTCCTGCGCCGCGGCGACTTGCCCAGGGGTGGGATGCCAGAAGATCTGCTCCCGGATATTGAGGTTGCTGGAACGCAGCTTCATCGCCAGGTCGGCGGCCATCCGGTGCATGATGTGGAATCCAATTTCGGGGTAGTCGTAGCAGAGCTTCAGGAGGCGGGCACGGGGGATGCGGATTAACTGCGCGTTGGTTTTGCAGCGCACAGACGCGGCGCGCAGGCCCTCTTCGACCAGGATCACTTCGCCAAAGACGCTTTCTTCCCCGAGTGTAGCCACCGCGATAGGGGGATCGCCTTCTTTGTGCGGCTCCAGCAATACCTCGACTTCACCTCTGGCGATGATATACAGCGCGTCGCCGTGATCGTCCTGGTGAAAGATGTACTCGCCCGCCAGGTAGTTAATCTCCTCACAAACCATCAACACCAAGTTCAGGTGGATTTCATTAAGGTCTGCGAAGAGGTCGGTTTGCCGCAATACCCGTTTGCTTTCTTGTAAGTGCATAATGCTATCTCCTCAGTGTGTGCTGAAAAAAGGCAATACCACAAAAGTCACCCTGTTTGGGACACGGATAAACACAGATTTCACGGATAAAACCAAAAAATCCGTGTTTTTCCGTGTAAATCCGTGACTCTACTGAAAGAACTCTAAAAAATCCGATTTTTTAGAGATTTGATACTATATGTAGATTTTCCGCGTGCGAATTTCATATAGGTAGTAGGTCGCGTGTGGAAAAATCGGATTTTTGGACTTTTTTCAGGGGACTCATCCGTGTCCTTACTTGAAATCAACCGGGGACTTCTTCTTGTCACAGGGTTAGTTTCGCGCTACTGCGAAAAAAGTCTCAGCTCTGGATGTCGAATTCGTGCGTCTCCCCACGATAGATTACGCGGAACTTGAGCCGTGTCCAGTTTGACGGCAAGCGGGGATCGACTTCTGGCCCGTTTTCGCCGATGCGCAGCCCGCCGAATCCGAAGACCGCCGCTTGCCACAGCCCGCCGGCGGTCGCCGCGTGGATGCCCTCGTGGGCGTTGCCCCGCACATCCTCCAAATCGGTGCGGGCCGCGAGGCGGAAGTGCTGGTAGCCCTCCTCTGGATCGCCTTCGCGGGCGCAGAGCGCGGCCTGGATCGCCGGGCCGAGGGAGGAGCCGTAGGTCAAGTCGGTGCGCGGCGTGTAGTAGTCCCAGTTGGCGCGCGCGGTCTCTGTGTCGTAGAGGTCGTCCAGCAAGTAGAGCAACATCAGCACGTCGGGTTGCTTGATGAACTGGTACTCCTGCACGCCTTCCACGCCCAAAATCGCCTGCAAGGACTTGGTGCGCGGTTCAAACTCGGCCAGCGGCGGATCCTTGAGGTCAAAATAGCCCTCAAACTGCTCGATCAGGCCGGTCTCCGCAGCATAAGGCAGATACAGCTTCTCGATAACGTCGTCCCAGCGCGCTAATTCCTGCGGCGTGATGGCGAGCGTTCCTGCCAGCGCGGCGGCTTGTTCCGGGTATTCACGTTGTAGCCAGGCCCAGATCGCTTTGGCCGTCTGCAAATTCCAGCGGGCCAGGTAGTTGGTGTAAGCGTTGTTGTCCACATGCTCGTGGTACTCATCCGGGCCGATGACGTCTGTGATCTCGTAGCGCTCGTTCTCTAGCTCCCACTCGACGCGCGCGGTCCAAAAGCGGGCGGTGTCCAGGACGATTTCCGCGCCATAGTCGCGCATAAAGGCGTCGTCGCCGGTGATGCGCCAGTATTGGTGGATGGCGTACACCACGTCGGCGGTGATGTGATGCTCGATGTCGCCACACCAGATGCGCACGGGATCGCCGTCGGGGGGCAGGCCCCAGCGGGGCGTGGTCTCGTCGCCGGTGGCCGCGCTCTCCCAGGCGAACATCGCGCCCTGGTAGCCGTTAGCCTTCGCTTTGCGGCGCGCGCCCGGCAGCGTGTGGTAGCGGTAATGCAGCAGGTTGCGCGCGATCTCTGGCCGCGTGTGGGTGAAGAAGGGCAGCAGGAAGATTTCCGTATCCCAAAACACATGGCCGCGATAGCCGAAGCCGCTGAGGGCCTTAGCCGCGATGCTGACGCGGTCATCGTGGCGCGGAGCCGCCGCCAGCAGTTGGAAGAGGCTGTAGCGCAGCGCGAGATCGGCCTCGTCGTCGCCCTCGATGGTCACGTTGCAATGCTCCCACTCCGCTTCCCAGGCGGCGGCGTGGGTCTCGCGCAGCAGTTCGTAGCCGTGCATCAGCGCGAAGTTGAGCCGGTCCATCGCGTCGAGTTGCGGGGTCTGCGTGTCGCGGGTGGTGAAGACGGTCACGAGCTTGTCGGCGGTGAAGGTCTGCCCCGGTTCGATGGTGACGCGGGCGACGACGGTGGGGTTGGCGTGACACATCTCCAGCACGTACTCCGCATCGGGGGTGTCGATCACGTCCAGACGCGCCACCGCGCCGAGCTTGATCTGCGTGCTCTTAGTGCGCACTTCCAGCGCGACCGCGCGGTCGCCGATGGCCTTCTGGTTGACCCATTCCCAGTGCATCCAGCCCATATTGTCCATGGTGCCGGACAGCCCGGCGCGGAATTCAACCGGGCCGGTGAAGTTGACCGAGGTGAGGGTGCAGCGCACGGCCAGCAGGTGTTCGTCATCCAGGCTGGCGAAGCGCTCGAAGGCCACGTCAATCACGTGCCCGGCGGGGCTTTTCCAGCGCGCGGTGCGGGTGAGTATGCCGGTGCGCAGGTCGAGGGCGCGGCAGTAGTCGAGGATTTCGCCGCGATCCAGCCGGAAGTATTCGCCATCGATGGCAATGGAGAAGTCGATCCAGTTGGGGGCGTTGACCAGTTCCGTATAGGCTACGGGGATGTCATCAAAGAGGCCGTGGATGAGCGTCATCGGCCACGCGCCGGGATAGCCCTCCTCAAACGCGCCGCGTGTTCCGAGGTAGCCGTTACCGATGGTGAAGACGGTTTCTTTGTGATGCAAAGCCTGCGGCTCGAAGGTAGTCTCCAAAATGTGCCAGTTGTCCATTGTCTCTCCCTGTGGTTTGTTACGGGCCAACGATTGAGTCTCCTGAAAAAAGTCCAAAAATCCGATTTTTCCACACACGATCTACTACTCTATATGAAATCCGCACGCGAAAAACCTACATCTACATCAAGTTTCTAAAAAATCGGATTTTTAGGGTTCTTTTAGTAGAATCAAATGGCAAATGATGAGTTGAGTTTTACTGTCAAATCAACCGTTGCAATGTGACGTAGT
>SLSP01000296.1 GCA_007130345.1 Thermoflexales bacterium | reverse complement strand
CTAAACGCACGCTAAAAATTCACCACAGAGACACGGAGAACACAGAGAAACCCGCGCAAAAACCTCAGTGTCCTCCGTGTCTCCGTGGTAAAATGGAAAATTCAATGTGCGGTTAGTATAAGAGTATCCTGACTATCCGACTAAGGATTATAGCCTATGCAAACCATTCTCGTCGTAGACGACGAAATACAGATCGCGCGCGTGCTGCGCGGCTATTTGGAGCAGGCCGGGTATCGCGTGGCGACGGCCTACAACGGCGAGGAGGCGCTCTATGCCGCGCGGCAGGAGCGCCCCGACTTGGTGCTCCTCGATTTGCAGATGCCCAAGCTGGACGGCCTCGAATTTACCCGCCGCATCCGCGCCGAGCAGCCCGATCTCGCCATCATCATGCTCACCGCCCGCGTGGAGGAGATGGATCGCATCCTGGGGCTGGAACTGGGCGCGGATGATTACGTCACCAAGCCTTTCAGCCCACGCGAGGTGGTGGCGCGGGTGCGCGCCGTGCTGCGTCGGGGACAGTCGCCGCCTGCTTCGGCGGTGTTGCGGACGGGCGACCTGGTGCTCAACCGCGACCGGCGCGAGGTCACGCTGCACGGCGAACCGCTCGACCTGACGCCGACCGAGTTCGACTTGCTGGCGACGTTGATGAGCGTGCCGGGCCGCGTCTTCTCCCGCGCCGACCTGCTGGAATCCGTGCAGGGCGTCGCCTTCGAAGCCTACGAGCGCACGGTGGACGCGCATATCAAGAACCTGCGCCGCAAACTCGAACCCGATCCCGCCCATCCGCAGTACGTCGTGACCGTGCGCGGCGCGGGCTACCGCCTGGAATCCCCGGAGCCGCGGTGAGCCTGTACCAGAAGGGCCTGCTCGCCTTTGCCCTCGTCATTCTGATTGCGGTGGCGACGGTGCTGCTGCTGGTGAGCCGCCAGACCGAGACCGGCTTCCGCCAATACGCGCTGCTCTATAGCGGGCGGGCGCAGGCCATCGGGACGCGCTTGCTGATGTATTATCAGGCGCAAGGTAGCTGGGAGGGCGTCCAGGGCGCGTTGCCCCGGATCGCGCCGGCGGCGGGGATGCCGCAGGGGATGGGGCGCGGGCGGATGCCCGGCTCGCTGGAGTTCTGGGATTTCCGCGTGGCTGATGCTTCCGGCAAGGTGGTGGCGCACCTCGAAGGCGTGCCACGCGGGACGTTCACCCGCGCAGAACTGACGCGCGCGCTGCCCCTCAGTGTGGATGACGGCATCGTGGGCTACCTGCTGCCCGACGTGGCAAGCGCGCGCGGCTTCATCCTCGACGCGCCAGAGGAGCAGTTTCTTCAGCAGGTGCGCGTGGCGTTGTGGACGGGCGCGGGGGCCGCTTTCCTCGCCGCGTTGCTCGTGGGGGGCGTGCTGATGCGCGGCATCGTCGCGCCGGTGCAGCAGCTCACCCAGGCGGCGGAGCAGATCGCGCAGGGCGATTTGGAGGTGCGCGCCGCCGTCCGCGCCAATGACGAAATCGGGCAACTGGGCCGCGCCTTCAACGCGATGGCCGAGAGCCTGGCGCGCGCCCAGACGATCCGCCGGGCGCAGACCGCCGACATCGCCCACGAGCTACGCAATCCCCTGGCCGTCTTGCGCGGGACGCTCGAAGCGATGGCCGATGGTATCTACGCGCCCACGCCGGAGAACCTCGATCCCGCCCTGGCGCAGGTGCAGACGCTCACACGCCTCGTCGAAGACTTGCGCGTGTTGGCCCTGGCCGACGCCGGGGAATTGCACCTGGCGTTGCAGCCGCTCGCGCCGGACGCGCTGCTCACCCGCGTCGCCGAGGCGCATCGCCTCGCGTTGGAAGCGCAAGGGCTGACGCTCGCCTGCCTGCTCCCGGACGCGCTCCCGGACATCTCCGGCGACAGCGACCGGTTGGCGCAGGTTGTGGGCAACCTGCTCGCCAACGCCGCGCACCACGTCCCTGCCGGGGGGCGAGTGGAGATCACGGCGGCGGCCCAAGACGGCGGCCTCGTCGCGCGCGTGATTGACGATGGCCCCGGCGTGCCGGAAGAGGATTTGCCTCATCTCTTCGAGCGGTTCTGGCGCGGCGATCCCTCGCGCAGCCGCGACACGGGCGGCGCGGGCCTGGGTCTGGCGATAGCGCGCCGCATCATCGAGGCGCACGGCGGGCGGATGTGGGCCGAACCCACGCCCGGCGGCGGGTTGACCGTCGCGTTTTGGCTGCCGGGATGTGCTTGATGCGTCAAGCGTCCAACGTCATTGGAAGTCTGTGCCCCCAAGGAGCACCCGATGGATAAAAACAACCGCTATCACCGCATCGTCATCAAACTGGGCACCAGCGTGTTGACCAACGGCACGCGCCGCCTCAGTCGCCCTCAGATGGTGGAATTGGTCCGCCAGTGCGCCGCGCTGTACCATCGCGGGTGCGAACTCATCATCTGCACCTCCGGCGCGGTCGCCCTGGGGCGCGAGGGGCTAGGCTTCCCCGATCTCCCGGCTACGGTGGCGACGAAGCAGATGCTGGCCGCCGTAGGCCAGAGCCGCTTGATGCAGATGTGGTCACGTTTCTTTGAGATTTACGACATCCGTGTGGGGCAAATCCTGCTCACCCGCGCCGATATTGAGCGGCGACACAGCTTTCTCAATGCCCAGGATACGCTGAACGCGCTTATCGAGCATGGCATTGTGCCTGTGATCAACGAAAACGACGCCGTCGCCGTTGAGGAAATCAAGGTCGGCGACAATGACAACCTCTCGGCTTTAGTGACCCTGCTGGCGCGCGCCGATCTCTTGCTGTTGCTCACCGATCAGCCGGGCCTCTTCACCGCCGACCCCAACGAGCACCCCGATGCCGAGTTGATCGCCGAAGTTGACGTGATTGACGCCGCGCTGCACGCGCTGGCCGGGGGCAGCCGGAGCGGACTCGGCGTGGGGGGGATGACCACGAAGTTGCAGGCCGCGCAGGTGGCCCGGCGGGCCGGCGCGGACGTCATCATCGCCGCCGGGAAGGAGCCGGATGTGATCGCGCGCATCGTGGCCGGGGAGCGGCTCGGCACGCGCTTCCCCGCGCTCGATACCTCGCTGGAAAACCGCAAACGCTGGATTCTCGCCGGGGGGATTCACGCCGGGCGCGTTATCGTGGATGCGGGCGCGGCGCAGGCCCTTTGTCATCAGGGAAGCAGCTTGCTCCCCGCCGGCATCGTGGGCATCGAAGGGGCCTTTGAGCGCGGCGATACCGTTGCCATTGTGGATACCGCCGGCCTGGACATCGCGCGAGGCATCATCCGCTACGCCAGCGCGGATTTGCAGCGCATTCAGGGTTGCCATTCCGATGCTATCAGCCATCGCCTGGGCTACACGCACGGCGCGGCGGCGGTGCATCGGGACGATCTAATTTTGCTGTAAGGAGGAGAATATGTCATCTGCATCTGTTGATTTGGTTGGGATGGGGCAAGCCGCCCGGGCGGCGAGCCGCCAACTGGCTGTGTTGACGACGGCCCAGAAAAACGCCGCGCTCGAAGCTATCGCCGCGGCCCTGGAAGCGCGCGCCGCCGAGGTGTTGGCGCAGAACGCGCTGGATGTTGCCGCCGGTCGGGCCGCCGGGTTGAGCGAGGCGCTGCTGGATCGGCTGACGCTGACCGAGGCACGCATCGCCGCGCTGGCGGCCAGCACCCGCAGCGTCATCGCTCTGCCCGATCCCGTCGGTGACGCGCTTGAAAGCCGCGTCTTGCCTACCGGCGTGCGCCTGACGCGCCGCCGCATCCCCATCGGCGTGCTCGGCGTGATCTACGAAGCGCGGCCCAACGTCACCCTCGACATCGCCACGCTCGCGCTCAAGACCGGCAACGCCGTGATTTTGCGCGGCGGCAGCGAGACGTTGCGCAGCAATCTCGCGCTGGTCGCGGCTATCCAGGCGGGCCTGGAGGCCGCCGGGCTGCCCCAGACGGCGGTGCAGATCATCGGCGACCCCGACCGCGCTCTGGTCGCGCAGCTTTTGCGCCTGGACGCTTACGTGGATATGCTCATCCCGCGCGGCGGGGCCGGACTGCATCGCCTGTGCCGCGAGCAGAGCACCATCCCCGTCATCACCGGGGGGATTGGCGTCTGCCACCTCTTTGTGGATGCCAGCGCGGATTTGACCGGCGCGTTGGACGTGATCGAGAACGCCAAAGTGCAGCGCCCTAGCGTGTGCAATGCCCTGGACACGCTCCTGGTGCATCAAGACGTAGCCGAGGGTTTCCTGCCCCTGCTGGCGGCGCGGATGGGCGCGCGCGGCGTCGAACTGCGCGCGACCGGCGCGGCACTGACGCTGCTCCAACCCTATGCCGAGCAAGCCGCCATCGTGGAGGCCGGGCCGGAGGACTTTGACCAGGAGTGGCTGGCCCTGATTCTGGGCGTGAAGGTCGTCAGCGGGATGGCCGAGGCCGTTGAGCACATCCAGGCGCACAGCACCGAACACTCCGACGGCATCCTGACCCGCGATTGGCCCAACGCGACGCACTTCGTCAATACCATCAACTCGGCGGCGGTTTTGGTCAACGCCAGCACCCGCCTCAACGACGGCGGCGAGTTTGGACTAGGGGCCGAGGTCGCCATCAGCACCCAGAAACTCCACGCGCGCGGCCCGATGGGACTGGAATCGCTCACCACGTACAAGTGGATTGTCTACGGGGATATGCACATCAGGCAATAGGGCGGGTTGGGTCGGATGATGCATTTTTTGGCGTTTGACGCATGACTCTACTGAAAGAACCCTAAAAAATCCGATTTTTTAGAAACTTGATACGAGATGTAGATTTTCCGCGTGCGAATTT
>SLSP01000148.1 GCA_007130345.1 Thermoflexales bacterium | reverse complement strand
CTGCACACTCCGGCTGCCAGTTGCCCGGACAGCCCAGGTTCTCCTGGAGATTGCCCACCAGCGTCACGCTCGTGGGGCCGAGCACCGGGAGCGCGGATTGCACGTCCACGCTCACATCGTCTGTCGCGGAATCCCAACTGATGGTCACAATGTCGCCTTCGTCAGCAACCGTGAATCCCACATCGCTGTCGGGAATGTCGCCGCCCCAGTCTTCGTTAAACGCAATTTTGAAGTTGTAGCTGCCGGGGGGGATGTTGGCGGAAACGAAGGTATAGATACCGTCGCCATCCACATCCGTGAGCAGCGTGCGGACGCAATCCGGCGACCAATGCTCCGGGCAACCCAACTCATCCTGGAAGTCGCCCGTCGCCACGGCGATGTAGTCATTGACATTATCCAACACCGCGTGGGTCTTGTGGTCATAGTAAAACGTGACGGTCATATCTTCCGTCACGCTGATGGGGCGGTCGGCGCCGGGGTAAGATACATCCCAACTGTTATTGAGGGCCATCTTGTACTCGTAATCGCCCTCGGGGAGATAGAACGCCTCGCGCCACACGCCGTACCCGACCTCGGTCAGGTGCGTCTCGCTGCACGCGGGTTCCCAATCGCCGCCAGCGCCCGTGCCCATATCCGTGCAGCCCAACTCGCTCTGCAGATCGCCCACCAGCGTCACGCTCGCGGGATCCGAAAGCGGGGCCTGGATAGCTGCGGGGGCTACTGTTGTCACCGGTGCCGCCGAAGCGACCGGCTGCGGTGCCTGCGACGTAGGAATGAGCGGACTAAACAACCCCGCCAACATCCCCATAACAACTAACAACGAAATCCAACGTCGATACATGGAAAATCCTCCCTAACTATTTGTGAAGTGAATGTGGGTGCCTCTCCTGAAAATAGACGCAAGATTCAGGACTCAAACCACAATGTAACTGGACGTCTTTTCACTCAACTGCTGGTGAACCGCCGGTTAAGGCGCAATCCTGGCAGTTTTCAACCCTTTTCGCAGCTCAAGGTTCTCTAGTTCACCTCCTGTGGGCTAAATTTTTGCAAAAATCGGCAAGTTGGGGAATGTAGTGGTGTGTTTGTCCCAAATGAGACCGCTTGAATTGTACACCCAATTTCCCACGATGCAAAAATCGCCCTCGGTTTCCGGGAAAGCGTCGCGGCGCGCGCCGCGATCCAGCAACTTTGCGGCTACCCGTAAAGGAAAGCTGGTAGAACGGTTTAACCGCTCTACCAGCTTTTTGGTTAGAGATTGCTTACGCCACTTGCCGTTAGGGCGCTGGGTAAGCGCGCATCACTAGCGGGAGGAAGATGGTGTTGCGGGAGAGCGGGATGACGGCGGGGGCGATGTTGTATGTTCTGACCTGATCCTGTAGCTGGATTTGGTTGACAAGCGCGTTGCCTGGTGGCAACGGTTCATCTACCGTGACAGCAAACCGAATCATACCGGGCATCCTGATGGTCAAGGATCCGCCATCAGGCCGAAGGGGGAAATCGGTAGTCTTAGCCACTAACACGCCGTTGGTAATGGTGATCGTCGCTGAGTCCGGGAAGCCATTGTAATACAGACTATTTTGGATATAGGTGACGCCGGATGGCAACGTATCGGTGAGCCAGAACGCAGCATTATCTGTGCCGGTATTCTCGATCATGATGGTGTAGGTCAAGATTTCGCCGGCTGAAGCTTTGCCATCTCCGTCAGCATCGACTACTTTTTTATCGGATTCGGAGAGGTCCGGCGCTATGATCTCAACACGGCCTTCAATTGCTGGCGTGACCGGGGAGGATGCTTCAATGTACTCTGCTACCGCCGCATCTAGCCCCAGGCTTGTGTTGTAGAGGTCTATGGCGTGCTCGCTGAACATCCCGTAGTTGTCCCCGCCGCGCCCCATGAAGTCATTGGTGACAATGTTGTAGATCGCATCTGGATTGAGCGGTTCGTAAGCCTCCCCGTTCCAGACCTCGACGCGGGTGATGCGCGAATTAACTGGCTTGCTTGCATCAAACTGGTAGCGCAGTCCGGAGACTTGCGCGAACCCGCCATTGGCCGCCGGATAGCGGCTCATTCCGTTCTCTAACGCGGCGATGACGTATTCACCCTTGAGTTGGAACAGGGTGATCACGTTACCGAAAGGCAGCACTTCCATCACATCACCCATCGTGACCTCGCCAGTGTTGAGGGCGGCGCGCAAACCGCCGCCGTTCTGGAAGGCGATCTGATAGTTGCCTTCTGGGGCGATCTCATTCGCCATCCACAGCATCGCGTCGGCGACCAGGTTGCCCATCAGACACTCGCCCAGGCGGCAGATTTGTTGTCCGTCAACGTTGATGAGCAAGTCCACGCCAACTTCGCCTATCGGGGTAGTGATCAACTCCTCCACGGCGGGGCGATACTTGTCGAGCAACGTTTCCATATCCGCATCTTTCTCGACCTCAGCGCCGATATAGATGGGGTTGCCCTTCCACGTGGTGACAATGCCGGCGGCATCGAAGGTCACGTCCAGCGCGCCGAGCATGATGCCCCACTGGTACGCCGAGACGACCAGTACCGGCTCCTCTGCCGGGCTTTGCACTACCGTAGGATAGGGGCCGACAGGATTCAAGGTGAGCGTGGGGGAGATAAAGTTGACAGGTTCATCGTCGGGGGTGTAGAGGAAGGTATGGCTGTGCCCGCCGATGATGACGTCAATGCCCGCAACGGCCTCCGCTAACTCCAGATCGTATCCATAGCCCATGTGCGTGAGCGCGATGATCTTATTCACGCCCTGCGCGGTCAGGGTATCCACTGCCGCTTGCGCAGCCGTGATCGGCGCGGTGAAGCTGACGTTGGGGCCGGGGCTGGAGATGTTCTCCGTGTCCGGCGTCACCAAACCGATGAGGCCGATTGGCTCGCCACTGCGCGTGATGATGGCTGTGGGGAGAATCTTGCCTTCCAGCACACATCCTGCGGCGACATCGATATTGGTCCCCAGCACCGGGAAGTCTACACCATCGATAAAGCGTGCCAGTTCGGCCGGCCCACTATCGAATTCGTGGTTGCCAATCGCCATTGCGTCGTAGCCCAGGGCCGTCATCGTGTCGGTAAGCACGTCGGCACCGAAGAGGGTGAAGAACAGCGTGCCCTGGAATTGATCACCGGCATCGAGCAGCAAGACGTTCTCCTTGTCTGCGCGAATCTCATTGACGACCGTCGCCAACCGCGCCACACCGCCAATGCACAGGCCGTCTTCGGCGTGGGCTTCGGTGCAGCGGGTACCATTGCTTCTGAATTCATCCACGCGCGCGTGAACGTCGTTCGTGTGCAGCAAGGTCAGAACGAACCCATCCGCCTGCGCGCTGTTCTGTGGGGCGTTGGCCGAGGCCGGTTGCGCCGCATTGAAGATAACCGGGCTAAACAACCCCGCCAACATCCCAACAACAACTAACAACGAAATCAAACGTCGATACATGGAAATTCCTCCCTGAGATTATGTGAAATGTTTGTGAAATCGGCCCTACCTCACACCTAGATTTTTTGTATAGCACCTCCTTCAAGAGTGGGGGAAGATACAGCGTCAAACGCAATCGCCTACCTCTCAATTGTATATCAATATCCTATTAGATGCAATGCAATCCCCAAACCTCCGTTTGCTTTTTGCATGCTTCTGAGTACACTCAACCCTATGAAACCCTTAAAAACTATCGTGTGGGAACGCTGGAGTCTGATCATCGCCGGTTTGCTCATCGTGATGCTCACTCTCACCGGGGATGGCCCGCCGCCGCGAGACCTCAGATTCAGGTTGAACACGCTGACCGCCAGCCGGGCCTTTAATTTCGTCACCTGGGAACTGGAAGCGTTGGCGCGCAAGACCGCTTTCGGCCTGCTCTCGCCGCAGCGCTTTATGGACGACGAAGCTCAGGCCCGCTTGGTGCTCGCCCATCTCGATGACATCAGCCGCGCATATCACCTGGAGCGCGCCATCCAGCATATCTACGCCGACCCCGCGATCCTCGATCCCGACGTCGCCAGCCGCGAGGAGCAGGCCGAGCTAGACGCCTTGCGCTGGCAGATGCGACGCGCGTCACTGGTGGCTGAAGCCGTCCTGGGCGAGCAGGTCAGCACGGTATTGCAAGAGGGAGGCTTTGGCGTGCTCGGCCAAATCCTCCCCCCGGTCAGCGGCACCTTCACGCCCTTGCCGAAAATCCTCATCGTCTCTCCCCGCGCCACCATCGTCACCGACTACCAACACCCCCTCATCGCGGAGATGACACCCGCGGATAAGCACGCCCTCGAAGAAGCGGTGATGGCGGCGCAACCCGACCACGCCGCCTACGTCACCAGCATCGGCGGGCTGGCGACCTACCCGGCGATGTTGCTGGAGAGCAGTTCCATCGACTGGCTCGCCGACGTGATCGCGCACGAGTGGGCGCACCACTATCTCATCTTCTACCCGCTCGGCTGGTATTACATGGTCTCTCACGAGACCCGCGCCATCAACGAGACCACCGCCACGCTGATCGGCGAGTGGGCCGGACAAGAGGTGGTGTTGCGCTATTATGCCCCGCACCTGGCGCGCCCCAAACGCCTGCCCGACCCGCTGGTGGCCGAGGAGCATCCGCCGGACGCGCCGCCACGCTTCGACTTCCGCGCGGAGATGCACCAGACCCGCGTCACGGTGGATGAGCTGCTGGCCGACGGGCAGATCGAGGAGGCCGAGCGTTATATGGAAGCGCGGCGGCGCTACTTCGTGGCCCAGGGCTACGAGATTCGCCGCCTCAACCAGGCTTATTTCGCGTTCCACGGCGCTTACGCCGCCGCGCCG
>SLSP01000025.1 GCA_007130345.1 Thermoflexales bacterium | reverse complement strand
TCGTATAGCGCCCGCGCGTCAGTTGGCCGCCCCAGCCTAGCACGAGTACGTCGGGGCGATACCGCTGGATTTCGTGCAAGATAATCGCCCCCACATCGTTCCCCGGTTGGACGATGGCTTCGACGTAGACATCGGCGCAGCCTTCGGGCACGGTCAACCACTCTGGGTTGACGCCCTCTTGCGTGACGGTCAACAGGCGCACTTCACCCTGACGACTGCGCGCCAGGGCACAGGACAGACGCATCAAGGGGTTGATGTCCCGCTCGTCTCGCACGGCCACCAAGACGCGGTAGGTATCTTGTTCGACGTTATCGGTTTTCTCTGGCATCAGGCTTCGATCTTTTCCAGCACCAATAAATGCGAAAGCCCCAAGATGCGCAGCGGCGAACGTTCCAGCGTGTAAGTAACGCGGCGCACCAGCGCGCCCAGGCGCGGCTGACGCGCGACGATATTGTCGTAGCCGGGGTAAATCTGCGTGTGAGCCAGCACGCGCACCGGCAAGTCGGCGAAGAGCGCGCGCAATCCCCGCGCCGTGTACGCGCGGACGTGGGGGGCCAGCCGGTCGCGCAGGGGATTGGGCAACCAATTGACCAGGGGCTTGTTGCCGAAATGGTACCGCCCGCGCCAGTAGATGCCGTGGGTCTCGAAGGGATACAGCCGGTTAGGGACAAAGATCACGAGGCGTCCGCCGGGCCGGGTCACGCGGACCATCTCGCGGGCGCAGCGCGCGTCGTCGGCGACGTGTTCCAGCACCTCGTGCGAGAAGACCACGTCGAAGCTGGCATCGGCGAAGGGCAACCGCTCGCCGACGGCTTGCGCCACCCCGGCGGCGCGATGCCGCGCCTCGCGGGCGCGCTCCAGCTCGATCTCGATGCCGAAGACGTGGGGCGTGAAGCGGCGAAACGCCGAGGTGTACATCCCCACGCCGCAGCCCACGTCCAACACGCGGCGGCCTTCGAGGGGCGCGTGCTGGCGCAGCATTGCCAATCGGCGCTCCTGCCCGGCCCGCCACACAAAGGAAGGGTTTCCCCGCGAGGCGGCTTTGTCGCTCCAATCTCCCATAGGCTTAATTCTAAAGCTAAACATTGCGGTGTCAAATTGACATGCCCTGGTAGTTATGGTACTATTAAAAAGTTAGGCAGAGGTTATTTGGGGGTAGCTGCTGATAACCTAAAAAATCAGATTTTTGCACACGCGACCTACTACTACAGCGCGGCGGAAGTCCCTCCCCAGTTAGCCCCGCTCAGAGCGGATCGTCAGATCCGCGCCTACGTGGCGAACCGGGGAACTGACGTTCCCCTTGGAGCAAATTCAACTGGGGAGTTATTTATGCCGCGCTGTACCAGGCTTATCTGAAGGTTGCTTTCTTCGTTGCGTTTTCTGCGAATTTCACTTGCCATAATGGGATAGTGCGGATACAATACGGCTATCACGGCCTACGTGATGGCTTTGCCTACAAAAATTTAGTGGTAAACTATGGTCATACTTGCCACGGCGTTTTATAGCGACGTTAGGGTATCCTTCAACGATCCCGGCAGGTGTTCTGAGCTTCGTTGTAGCTAAGCTATGACTCACCTGAAAGAACCCTAAAAAATCCGATTTTTTAGAGCCTTGATACTACAGGTAGATTTTTCGCGTGCGAACTTCATATAGGTAGTAGGTCGCATGTGGAAAAATCGGATTTTCGGACTTTTTTCAGGGAACTCAATCTATACATTACTTGTATCATGTGTGTTGTGTTTAAGGAGGGGACTTATGGCTGCTTCGCGCACTGACCGTCTAACCGAATCCCTGCGCAATTTGCAAGCTGGCGCCACCGACATCGAAGCCTCGGCTATCGTCAGTGTCGATGGTCTGATCATCGCTTCCGCGCTGCCCGCCGGTTCAGAAGAAGACCGTGTGTCGGCTATGTCTGCGGCAATGCTCTCCCTGGGTGAGCGCATCGCCATCGAGTTGGGGCGCGGGAGTTTGGAGCAGGTCTACATCAAGGGTGACAAGGGCTACGTTATCCTGATGGCGATTGGAGAGGAAGCCGTCCTCACCGCGTTGGCACGTCACAACGCCAAGTTGGGCCTGGTCTTCCTGGAAATGCGTCGCGCGGTTGATACTTTAAATACCTTGCTGTAATTCATCATAAGCTGGCTTATGAAAACGCCAGGCGCCACGCACTTGAACGCTGGATCGGTGATTTCGGCTGCTCCTGTCTCGGTGCAGCCCTGCCCTAGACGGTCGCCTCAGCAACGGTGGGGCGGCTGATTCTTCGCCTCTGTGGCGCGAGGCTCGCCGCGTGATATGAACGCTGCGTCAATCGCCTGGGGGCCGCTTGGGCGGCGATGTGGTCGTGCCGATGGTTTTGCGGCGCGATTTTTTCAGGAAAGTGGCGTTTTGCTATTCTGGAAAATCGCTATACAATAGCAAGGGTGGTACAGGAGAGGGTCCCGGTTCTGAAAGCGCGTTTGCGGGGGGCAGGTCGTCTCAGGTTTGAAAAGGCATGGGCCGCGTAACGTTGTCTTGACAATGTTTTGTACCTGTGGTAACCTTTCAATAGTTACTATCCTCTATAATCACAACCTTTCCTAACCTGTGCGGATAGGGAAAACTCTTATCGGAGGGCTGAAAGCATGGCAAACAGGTCTCGGAATGAACGGATGGTCGAGCGACTGCGCGAACTTCAAATCAGCAGCCCCGACGTCGAGGCGGCCGCAATCATCAGCGTTGACGGTCTCCCCATCGCCTCTTCGCTTCCCCAAGGCGTAGAAGAAGACAGAGTCTCGGCGATGTCAGCGGCAATGCTCTCCCTGGGTGAGCGGATTGCTGGAGAATTAGGCCGGGGCATGTTGGATGAAGTTTACGTGAGGGGCGAGAAGGGCTACGTCATCCTCCGCGCTGTCGGCGAGGAAGCGGTTCTCACCGTTCTGGCCCGGCAGCAAGCCAAGCTCGGCCTGCTCTTCCTGGACATGCGTCGGGCGGCTGAAGAATTATCAACGATTCTGTAGCGACGAAGGAGGTCTGCAGTGGCTAATACCCCTGAACCCAGTGGTCTATATTACCCCAATCGTTTTGGTCTTATCTTGTTTGATGCCCTGGAAGAGATTATGGGGCGCAATGGCCTGAACGCCATCCTGAACATGGCCGGGCTGTCCCAATTCATTGATAATCCTCCCCCGGATGAAATGGACAAGGGATTTGACTTCGCGTACATTTCCGCGCTCAATCGCGCGCTTGAAGAAATGTATGGGCCGCGCGGCGGACGTGGTTTGCAGCTCCGCCTGGGCCGCGTGCTCTTTGCGCAAGGGCTGTCCAACTTCGGCGCGCTGGTTGGAGCCAGTGACCTGGCCTTCAAGGTGTTGCCGCTCCAGGCCAAGCTCAAAGCCGGATTGCCCGCGGTAGCGAAGGTCTTCGACTCTATGAGCGACCAGACCTCTTACGTCAAAGACCCCGGTGGCGAGAACTTCCATTACATCATTGATCGATGCTCGATGTGCTGGGGGCGCACGGTGGAACGCCCCGGTGGATTCATCGCGGCCGGCATCATCGAGGAATCGCTGCGCTGGCTCAGTGGCGGGCGCACCTTCCGCGTGGATCAGTTGACCTGTATGGGCATGGGGCAGGAGAATTGTACTTTTGCCGTCTATAAAGAACCCATCGGTTAAGGATATTCTGGGATGTCATTAGATGGTGATCCTCGTCACATCCTCATTGTGGAAGATGATCCCAACACAGCGGAGATGCTCTCTGCTTATTTCTCATCGTTGGGGTATCAGGTTTCCCACGCTGCCTGGGGGCAGGATGCGTTAAAAATTGCAACCGACACGTTGCCCGATCTGGTGGTCCTGGACATTCATCTGCCGGATATTGATGGGTATGAGGTGTGTATGCGCCTGCGTTCGCAGCGCCGCACAGAAACCACGCCCATTATCTTCCTGACCGAGCGCAGGGAACGGATGGATCGCTTGACCGGGTTGGAGTTGGGCGCGGTGGATTATATCACCAAGCCCTTCGACGTGCAGGAATTGCGCTTCCGCGTGCGCAACATCATGCGCCGCAGTAATCTGGACACTTTGCTGCATCCGGTCACGGGCTTGCCTACCTCGGTGCTGATCGAGGAACAGCTTGAGCGCATCCAGCGCGGCGCGAAGTTCTCTCTGATTGGCATTGAGTTGCGCGGTATGGCCGAGTTCGGCGGGGCGTATGGCTTTGTGACGCACGATGATGTCTTGCGGGCTGTCGCTTTGATTTTGCGCAACACGGCTGCCGAGATTCTCAATAGCGAGCCGTTTGTCGGGCAATTGGATGGCTACCAGTTCGTCATCATCGCCCCGGAGGAGCAAGAAGGGTATCGCGTGATGGGGCGGCTCGACCAACGCTTGCGCGAGGCGATCTCTTTCTTCTACCCGCACCGTGATTGGGAAAGCGGCACGCGCAGTGATGGCTCGCCGTTGCCTAAGATCGATTTTCACATTACGGTACTGCCGACAGAGCAGGTGCCGACGGAGGGCTTGATCCAGTTGCGGCAAGCCTTATTCGCGCAGAAAGCCGCCACCTGACCAGAGTTGACACACAGGGCCGGGAGTTATCCCCGGCCCTGTTTTGCGTTGGGTGACGTGTCACACGTGACGTGTCACACGTGACGTGTCACACGTGACGTGTCACACGTGGCCTGTCCAAAAATCCGATTTTTCCACACGCGACCACCTAACTATATGAAATTCGCACGCGGAAAATCTACATCTCGTATCAAGGTTCTAAAAAATCGGATTTTTTGCAATACTGCAAAAGTCACCCTGTTTGGGACACGGATGAACACAGATTTCACG
>SLSP01000339.1 GCA_007130345.1 Thermoflexales bacterium | reverse complement strand
TGACCATGCTTTCGGCCCACACGCGCCCCCCGTGACGTTCCACAATCGACTTGACCAGCGCCAGCCCTAGCCCGGTGCCTTGAATGTTGCCCGTTTCCCGACGCTTGATGCGATAGAACTTCTCAAAGAGGCGCACCTGATCCTCTGGCGCGATACCAATACCTGTATCGGAGATGCGGATGACCACTTCGTGAGCATTCACATCCAGCCCCACGCGCACACTGCCCGCGGCCGGCGTATACTTGATGGCATTGTCGACCAGATTGCTCACCGCTTGCCGCAACAACGTGCGGTCGCCGATGACCGTAGGCGCGCCTTCGGCGGGTTCGAGCCGCAAGGTGATGCCCTTGCCCGTAGCCCGCGCGCGCATCGTATCCACCGACTCCACCATAATGAGGCCCAGGGGACAAGCTTCGTGACGGATGCCCACCCCGGCTTCGATGCGCCGCAGGTTGAGCAGATCGCCGATGAGCGCGCTCATCTGATCGATGCCTTCGAGGATGCGGTGCAGATAATCCTCCTGCTTCTCGTTCAGATCGCCCACCATCATCAGCATCGTGGCGTAGCCGCGAATGAAGGTGAGCGGCGCGCGCAGATCGTGCGAAACCGTCGCGACGAACTCCGACTTCATCTCGTCCAATTCCTTAAAGTGCGTGACATCGCGCATCACCACGACCTTGCCCATCGTCAGCCCCTCCGCCCCCATAATCGGCGCGATGCTGGCGTAGAAAGTGCGGCCATCCTCAAAGGGGATTTCTACCGTGGGCGGCTGCTGCTCCCCATCCGAGCGCATCAGCGCGTCGATGAGGGCCTCCGGCAAGGCCAGTGAAGCCAACGTCCGGCCATAAGAGGCTTCGCTAAGGGCCAGGAGCCGCTGCGCCGCCGGATTGATGAGCAACAAGCGCGAGCCGGAATCGGACACCAGAATCGCATCGCTGGTGCTGGCGAGAATGGCGGCCAGCCGCCGCCGCCCGCCTTCCGCCGTCTGGAAGAGGCGCGAGTTCTCCACCAATACCGCCGCCTGGCTGGCTAACGTGGAGAGGAAATTGACGCGCGCCCCGTCGAAGGCGTCTTTGCCGCTGGCCCCCACCCACAACACAGCCACGGTGCTGTTTTGCGTGCGCACCGGGAAGATCGCCACGCTCTGCAAGCCCGTGTGCGGCACCGAGTGCGTGCCCTGAGATAAATCGCTGATCACCAGCGGGTCACGCCGCCGGCTCACCGCTGCCGCGAACGCGCGGTCTAGCGCGTCGAACGCCGCGTCTTCGCGCCCCTCGGAGAAGACCCGCTGCGGACGATCTCCACCGCTCAACAGGACAAAACGCGCCACCACTGCCCCGGTCTCCTCCAACGCGCCTTCCAGGATAGGCTGGCCGCCGCGATCCAGGTCGAGGGTGGCGGAGACGCGCTGCGCGACACTGAGCAGCAACGAGAGGTCATTGAGGCGCGCTTGGAGACGCACGCGCATCTGCTCGAAGGCCCGCCCCAATTGCGCCACCTCATCCTCGCCCGAAATGTCCACCGGGATGTCCAGGTTGCCCTGGGCGATGTGATTGGCACCCTCGGCCAGGGTGTTCACCGGGCGGATCACGCGCGTCGTGAAGAACGGGATCGTGATCAGCAGCAGCACGCCGACCGACAGTTGCACGAACAACAGCGGGCTAGAAATCGCGCCGGCGGTCTCCAGAACCGCAGAGAACGGGAGTTGCAACACAACCCGATAGGGCGTCCCCGTCACATCGACGATGTAGTTGATCACCCGCTGGCCGTCCGGGGGCGCGATGTCCTCATAGGCCAGCCCCGCATCGACCGGATAACGCGGCTGATTGTAGTTGATCTCCCACGGGCGCAGGATGAGTTCAGGATCGGGATGCGCGATGATGAGGCCACGACTGTCCAGGATAAAGCCCGCGCCAATACCGCGTGTCCATTGGAGCATTTCGAGCGCGCGCCGCATCTCCGGGTTCATGTCCAGATAGACGCGGCCCAACAGGACAGCTTCGGGCGCGGTGCGGCCCTCCGGGAACACCGGATGCACTACGGTCAGGCCATACGCCCCAGAAGGCATCACCGTCAGATTTGTGACCAGCGAGATGTGGAATTCAAGGGCTTGCTCTAGCGACATAGCCTCCTCGCGGGTCAGAATCCACTCGTCTTTAGCGGGCACCCCCTCGATAACCTCGCGCTCGCCATCTACCAACACCAACTCTTCAAAGAAGGGCACTATCTGTCGGTTAGTCTGAAGCACGCGCGTCCGCGTCGCCGGGTCGAGCAGGGCCGGATCATTGGCGAAGTTCAATAGCAGGTTGGTGCTGACCATGTGGAAGTGGGCGATGCCATCACTGGCGTTATTGGCGTTACGCTGCATCTCTTCTAGGGCTTGAGCGCGGGCCAGGGTGATGGCGCGGTGGGTGACGGCCAGTACCGAGAGTACGATACTGAGCAATACCAGCGGGATGCTCACGATCATCACCCGCGCCCGCAGCGATCTGCTGTAAATCGAGACTTTATCGTTGCGCCGGTCGGGACGCCAGCTTGGATTGAGGAACAGAAACTGGAAAATTCCGCCGAGTATCAGCCCACTCACCAGCCACAAGGGCAGCTCGTTGCCCCAGATCGCGGCCATGTAATCCACAGCCAGCAGCCCGCGCGGGGGCAGCGTCCCCACCAGGCGGCTGATAGAGAGCATAAACACCGGTACCAACACGGCGATGGGGAGTCCCACCAGAGGCTGGCGCAACACGTCGAAAAGCTCGCCTTTGTACGGCTGATGGAGGCAGAAGCCGACGGCAAATCCCCACGAGGCAAACGCGAGGACATCGGTGAAACTCAACGGGGAGAGCAGCGCCCACGCCAGGCCCGCGCATAACCCGGCGATTCCGCCTGGGGCCGGGCCGAGCCACACAGCGACAGCCATCGCCAGCCCTAATCCGAGTAGGGAGACCAACGGCGTCGCCCGCATCACCCCCGAAGGCAAAATGGGCAGGGCACCCAGTTCGGTGCGGTAGAGAACGACGCGGGTATACAGGGGGAAAATCAGTATCAGGGACGCGCCCAGGAAAAGCCAGGCCGGCCAGCGCATCTTGCGGAAGTCACCCCGCCGCCACCAAATCAGCCCCGCGTAGAGCGCCATGAACAACAGGGCCAAGACGATGCCAGGCCATTCTTGCGGAAATTCCGGTGCATAAGCTGGTTGTAGTGACCAAAGCAGATCCATACGTCAACCCCTTAGCCCCCCATCCAGGCGGAGCCGCGTGTACTGTCAATCGCACGTCCCTTCATTAGCAATAATACACAAACCACGCAAAACAGCAAGTGGGCAGGTGAGGACAATCGCGGAACGCCACTGAAAACCAGCGACAAGGGGCAACCGTGCCCAAGACACACATCTGTTACTCGACCGCGAGCGGTTGCGCGCCATCCTGGCGCATCAACACGCCAAAAGCCACCAACGTCGCCAGCAGCGCCAGCCCAACAGAGATGGGAAACGCGCCCGGCCCCAGCGTCTCGAGGATTTGCCCGATGAGCCACGGAAGCGTCATCCCTCCCAAGCTCGCCCCGACGAAGAACCAGCTATTGACCTGGCCTGTAAGCGTCAACTTCTGTTCTGCCAGGGTGATGGTGGTGGGGAAAAACGAGGCCATCGAGAGACCTAGCCCCGCCGCTCCCACTCGCAAGGCCGTAGCTGACGCCGGCCACGCCAAAATCACCCCAACACTGGCTAACGCGCCGATCAGATCGCCTAACAGGAACGCGCGCGCTTTGATACGCGCCGCCAGCGGCACCGACAACAGCCGCCCCACCGTCAGCGCGCCCCAAAAAACGGAGGTGAGATACGCCGCGCCGACCTCATCGGGAATCACACCAGCTTCCAGGGCATAGGTGAACACCCACCCACCGAAGCTCGTCTCTGCCGAGACGTAAAGCATGAGCATCGTGGCAATCAAGGCCACGAGTCCCCAGGGCGTGACGCCGCGCGTCCCGGTTTCGGGATTCTGCGTGCGGATAGGGGGACTAGGCAGCCAGAGAAATGCCGCGAGCACCGGCAAAGCCAGCAACGCCACAGTCCAATAGCCCCAGAGCATCGCGTCGCCGATGCGAATCGCTTGCGCCACGATGATGGGCGCGAGAAAAGCCCCCAATCCAAAGCAGAAGTGCAAGCCATTCATAAAGGGAGCCACTTTCTCACGATGCACCCAGACCAGGAGGATATTCCCGCCCACATCTAACGTGCTCTGGCTGAAACCGAGCAGCAGCATCAGAGCCAACAGCAACCACAGCAATGGCACGGTGGGGATCAAGGCCAGCGCGCCGATGATAGCCGCCATCGCCAGCAGCAGCACGCGATGCCCACGCGCGACATCGTAAAGCCGGCCACTCACCAATGCCCCGCTCAAATACCCCAGAGAGGTCGCGGTAAAGAGCAACCCGATGTCGCCCAGGCCGGTCTGGGTATTTTCGGCCAATGCGGGGAGCGTCGGCCCGACTACAGCAGAGGTCAAGCCCAGGATGATAAACGCGCCATAGTAAGCAGCAGTCTTCGCCAGAACACCCGGCGAACGGGTAGATATTGCCATAGAAATAAGCTCCTTGAAAAAGCGTTTTTCCGGTGGTAACTGATCAGTTTTATGAGTACGCTCCAAGCCCCCGTCCCCGGGGGCGGCTAGACCGGTAGTATTCGCTTGAGCCGTCCCCGAGACGGGGACTTCGAGCTAGTACAACGCGGCTTACATACCCCCCAGTTGAATTCGCTCCACGGGGAACGTCAGTTCCCCGTTCCGACGTATCGTCGCGGATCTGACGATCCGCTCTGAGCGGGGCT
>SLSP01000325.1 GCA_007130345.1 Thermoflexales bacterium | reverse complement strand
GCCCGGCGCGAGGCGGCCCAGACGCGCTTCCAGCCCGGCGGCGGTGGCCGCGCCCTCGGTGTAGGCGCTCAGGGCCTCCTCGAGGGTGAGGCACTGCTCCGCGTGCCAGCCTTCGGAGTCGGGACTGCCATCGGCGGCGCGGCGGGTGACGGCAGCGTAGAGGCCCTTGAACGGGTCGAAAAGCTCGATGGGGGCGTCGGCGCCGAAGGCGAGCACCGCTCCGGCGTTGAGCAGGGAGCGCCAGGCGTAGGCGTTAGCCGAGCGCGCGCCCCAGTGCCGCTCCGCCATCTCGCGGTCGTGCGGCGCGTGGATGGGCTGCATCGAGGCGACCACGTCCAGTTCCGCCAGCCGGGGCATGTCGGCGGGGTCGATAAGCTGGACGTGCTCGATGCGGTGACGCAGGCGCACGGGCGTCCCCGAGGACGGGGACGCGAGCGAGGATGTGACCTCAGCCAGGGCGTCCAGCACCACGCGGTTGGCGCGGTCGCCGATGGCGTGAATCGCCAGCGCCACCCCGCCCGCGACGGCCCGCCGCGCGATCTCGGCCAGTTCCTCCGGGGCCATCGTGAGCATCCCCACGTTGTCCGGTTCGCCCTCGTAGGGATCAAACATCGCGGCGGTGCGGGAGCCAAGCGCGCCATCGACGAACAGCTTGAGGCCGCCGAAGCGCAGCCAGTCATCGCCGTAGCCGGAGCGCAGGCCGGTCTCCAGAACCGCGTCAAAGGCTTCGCGGCGCACGTACTTGACCACGCGCACGCGCTGGCGGCCGGCTTCCCGCAACGCCTGGATCACGGCGAAGGCCGGGTTGCCGTCCACGCAATGCACGCCGGTGATGCCCGCCGCCAGCAGGCGCTCCTGGGCCGCGTCCAGCGCATCGACCACGTCGGCCAGCGGCGGCGCGGGGATAGCGTCTTCGATGAGGGGGATAGCGTTCTCGAAGAAGACGCCGGTGAGCGTGCCCTCGGCGGCGCGCTGAAGCTGTCCCCCCGGCGGATCGGGCGTGGCGGCGGTGACGCCGGCGGCGCGCATCGCGGCGCTGTTGGCGACCAGGGCGTGGGCGTTCTTGGCGGTCAGCGCCACGGGATGCTCCGGCGCGACCGCGTCCAGTTCGGCGGCGGAGGGAAAGCGGGTATCAGCCCAGAGGTTCTGGTCCCAACCGCGCCCGGTGATCCACGCGCCGGGGGGGAGCGCGGCGGCCTGCTCGGCCACGCGGGCCAGCATCTCCTCGCGGGAAAGATCGCGCAAGTCGAGGGCGCGCAGGCTCATAGCGTACCACATCAGGTGGATGTGGGCGTCGGTGAGGCCGGGGATAACCGTCGCGCCGGCGAGATCCACCAGCGTGGCCCCCGGAAGCTCGGCCCAGGCGCGAGCGGCGTCATCCAGCGCGACCACCGTATCCCCCGCTATCGCCAGCGACTGCGCCCAGGGATGCGCCGGGTCGCCGGTGTAGATGTGAGCGTTATATAGCAGTGTAATTTTCATAGCCATCCTCAAAGAAAGGTGTTGCGTGTTGCGTGTTGCGTGTTGCGTGTTGCGTGTTGCGTGTTGCGTAAACGGAATACGGAATACGCAACACGCAATATATTTATTAAACTTGGCGGTTTTTGATTAAACCTTATTGCACACCTAACAACTGCGCCATCCAGGCGATGCCGTAGAATCCGGCCCAGGCCGCGACGATGGCCTTGATGGTCTTCCCGCACCAGGTCGCCAGCATAAAGCGCCACAGCGGATAGCCGACGATGCCGCCGGCCATTGCCGCCAAATCGAAGAAGGGCACCGGAAAGAGCGAGAGGACGAAGATGGTCAGGTCGCCGTTCCGCAGCATCCAGGTTTTGAGATACCGGTAGAGCTTGACGCCCTCAACTTCCTCTTCGACGGCGTACCCGGCGATGTAGCCCGTGATTTCGCCCAGGGCGTCGCCGGTGCCCGCGATGAAGCCCAGCGGGAAGGGACTGAGCACCGCGCCCATCGTGAAGGTGAAGGCCAGGTGGGGGATGGGCAGCAGCACGGTCGAACTGCCGATGAGGGCCATCAGGAACGCGCCCAGATAGCCCATCGAGCGGAACTGCTCGATGGAGAGCCGGTCGCGGTAGAGGATAAACAGGACGACGGAGCCGACCAGGAAGAGGACAACGCCAGCCTGGAGCAGGCGGCGACGCAGGAGGGTGTCTTTCATTGGAGGGGCGCTCCCAGGCGGAGGACAGTGGCCGTCCCATCCAGCCCGCGCGTGGCATTGCGAGTGTCGATGACCAGCGGGGCCGTGTTGACGACCTCCCCGTAATCCACACAGGCGTGGTCGGTGACGATGACCACCACATCCGCCGCCGCGAGTTCCTCACGAGTGAGAGCGACCGATTCCAGCGTGAGCGGTTCGGCGTGGAACACGTCGCCGCCGACGCGATAGCGCGGCGCGTAGGGGTCGTGATAGCTCACGTCCGCGCCGCGCGCCAGCAGCAGTTCGATGACGCGCTCGGCGGGAGAGTTGCGGGCGTCCCCGATGTTGGGCTTGAAGGCGACGCCGAGCACGAGCACGCGACTCCCGCGCAGGGGCTTGCCCTGGTCGCTGAGGCCGCGCTCGGTCAGGCAGATGACGTGGTAGGGCATCGTCTCGTTGACCTCGGCGGCCAGTTCGATGAAGCGGGTGTAGAAGTCGTACTCGCGCGCCTTCCACAGCAGGTAGTAAGGGTCGATGGGGATACAGTGCCCGCCGACACCGGGGCCGGGGGTGAAGCCCATAAAGCCGAAGGGCTTGGTCTTGGCCGCCTCGATAACGTCCCACACGTCGATGCCCATCCGCTCGGCGAGCAGCGCGATCTCGTTGACCAGCGCGATGTTGACGGCGCGGAAGGTATTTTCCAGCAGCTTGGTCAACTCGGCGGCGGCGGGCGACGTCACCTCGTGGACGGGCGCGCCCATCTGCCGGAGCAGCGCGGCAGAGAGCGCGGTCGCTTCCGGCGTCAGGCCGCCGACGACCTTCGGCGTGTTGTACGCGCTCCAATGCGGATTGCCGGGGTCGATGCGCTCCGGCGAGAAGGCCAGGTAGAAGTCGGATTCGGCTTGGAGACCGCTGGCTTCTTCTAACAACGGCTGGACGACTTCGACGGTGGTGCCGGGATAGGTGGTGGATTGCAGCACGACCAGTTGCCCGGCGCGCAGGTGCGGCGCGATGCTCTCGGTGGCGGCGATGATGTACTTGAGGTCGGGCGCGCGCTGGACGGTGTAGGGCGTGGGCACGCAGATGAAAACCGCGTCGCAGTCGGCCACGACGCTGTAGTCCAGCGTGGCGCGCAACGTGCCGTCGGCGACGTAGGGCGCGATCTCGGCGTCGCTCACGTCCTCGATGTGGCTGTGCCCGGCGTTGATCGCCTCGACCTTCTCCGCGCTGACCTCAACGCCGACGGTCTCGAATCCCGCCTTGACGAAGGCCAGCGCCAGGGGCAATCCCACGTAGCCCAGGCCAATCACGGCGATCTGGGCGGTGCGGTGAGTGATTTTCTCAGCAAGGGATGGGGTGTTCATAATAGAATCTCCTATGATTTGGATGAGTGTTGCGTAAGTCGTAATGCGTGTTGCGTATTTTTGTTTACGCAATACGCAATACGGAATATTACGTGTCTTTTGCTTGCCGGATCTGCGCCAACAACGCGAGCTTCGGCTCGACTTCGTACCAACTGATCTCAGAGAGGCCGAGCTTGCGGCGCAAGGCCTCGCGGTCCATTTCGGCGCGGAAGTCGCGGACGGCGCACGTCCAGCGGAGCATCTCGAAGGAGAGGCGGGGCACATCGGCCTGCTTGGCGACGCCGGTGAGGACGTATTCCAGGTTGCGCGCGCTCCACGGGAAGAGGAACTGGCGCGAGGGGTACTGCGCCAGGTACTCGCGCAGGATGGCAGGCCACGTCGGGGGCAAGTCGATGCGCCGTTCCTTGTGACGCCGCCGGGCCTGCTGGTAGCGAATCCACAGGGCCGGATGCTCCAAATCAGTCAGGTCGAGGTGATTGAGGTGGATGCCGACGCACTCGCTTTTCTTGATGCCGGTGTGCAGAATCAGCGTAAAGAGCAGATGCGGACGGGCGTCGGGTTCCTGCTCGCCGGAGCCGTGACGCAGCATCCGCGTAATGTCGAGGAGGGCCGCGATGTCGGCCTCGGAGAGCATGTCGGGCAGCGGCGCGGTCACGGCGTGATGCAACAGCGGCGCGGCCACGTCGCGGGGAAGGGCGCCGATTTCCGCCAACCAGCCGAAGAAGACCTTGAGCGTGGTGATGCGGCGCTCGAGGGTTTTGGGGCTGCACGGGGCCTCGCGCTCGTGCTCCATCCACTTGAGGAAGGCGTTGAGCGTGGCCGTGCTGATGTCGCCCAGGGTGGTGGCCGGGGTCAGGTACTCTTCGGCCAGGATTTGCATATCGAATTGGAAGGCCAGTTGCGTGTTCTCCGTGAAGCCGCGCTCCTGCATATACTTGTCAAATTCGCCGAGGGCGCGGGGGAAAGCCGAGCGCGGAGACAGCGTCGTCTGAGGCGCGGGGGCGGGCTGCGCCTCAGACACGGCGGCAGGCTGCTCTTTCGCCGGAAAGAGCGGTAACTGTTCTGTTGGATCGATAATTTCGTCGGTCATAGTTGAGTCCCCTGAAAAAAGTCCAAAAATCCGCTTTTTCCGCACGCGACCTACTAAATATACGAAATTCGCACGCGGAAAATCTACATCTCGTATCAAGTTTCTAAAAAATCGGATTTTTTAGGGTGCTTTCAGTAGCGTCATAGTTGTATTACGATGCTTCAAACGTCGGGGGCGATGCCATAACGCCTCCATTTATTGCAATACCGCAAAAGT
>SLSP01000103.1 GCA_007130345.1 Thermoflexales bacterium | reverse complement strand
TCGCGTCCATCACGGACGAACCTTATGTTGTGGCCGCCACCGCCAAAGATCGCGAGGTCATCGATGCGATCACCCGGATTCTGCACGCGATGAAACAGGATAACACGCTGGAGTCTCTGGTGGATCGCTGGATGCACTGAGAGAACCCTAAAAATCCGATTTTTCCACACGCGACCTACTACCTATATGAAACTCGCACGCGAAAAATCTATCTGTAGTATCACGTTTCTAAAAAATCGGATTTTTTGGCTTTTTCAAGGGAGTCAAACAGCACCAGGAGGAAGGTTATGAGAAAAGTCGTCGTTTCGGCACACCCGTTAGTCAAACACAAATTGACCCTGCTCCGCGACATCAACACGCCCCCCAAGCAATTCCGCGAACTGATCCGCGAGATCACCGTGCTGCTGGCCTATGAGGCCACGCTCGATTTGGAGACCTCGCCCGTAGACGTGGCGACGCCGTTGACTACGGCGCGCGGTGCGAAGCTGACCGAGCCTATCGGCCTGATCCCCATCCTGCGCGCGGGCATCGGCATGGTCGAGGGATTCTGGGAGATGATCCCCTCCGCCGAGGTGTGGCATATTGGCCTGTTCCGCGATGAGGAAACGCTGCGCCCGGTGGCCTATTACAACCGGCTGCCCGTACATCCCACCGTCTCCGTGTGCCTGATCCTCGACCCGATGCTCGCCACCGGCGGCTCCGCCGTCAAGACGGTGAACATCCTCAAGGAATGGGGCGCGCATCGGATTAAGTTTATGGGCCTTATCGGTGCGCCCGAAGGCGTGGAGCGGCTACATTCCGCCCACCCCGATGTGGACATCCACCTGGCGGCGCTCGACGATCACCTCAACGAGAAGGGGTATATCGTCCCCGGTCTGGGCGACGCGGGCGACCGGCAATTCGGCACCGGCTGATTTGGACGTTGTCGGGCGGTACGCGCTGACCCTGATCGCCGGGTTCGGCATCGCGCTGGCGGCGACGCCCCTGAGCGCGCGACTCGGCCATCGCCTGGGCATCGTGGCGCGGCCCGGCGGACGCCGTCAGCATCAAGGCGATATCTCGCGCCTGGGCGGGGTGGGACTGGCGGCGGGCTTCTTCGGCGCGCTGCTGGTGGCCTACCTGCGCCCGCTCCCCACCGCCGATCCCAAAGAAGCCACGCGGCTGGCCGGGCTGATCCTCGGCGGGCTGCTGGCCTTCGCGCTCGGCGTGGCCGATGACCGCTTCGACTTGCCGCCGGGCGCGCAGTACGCGGGCTATCTGCTAGTCAGCGGCATCGCCATCGCCAGCCTCATCATCCTGGAACGCTTCAACCATCCCGTGACCGGGCAGACGCTGGTGCTGCCCACCCTGCTCTACGTGCCCCTCTCGGCGTTCTGGATGACGGGCATGATCGTCACGGTCAACTGGCTCGATGGACTGGATGGGCTGGCGGCCGGCGTCGCCGCGATTTTGGCAGCGATTCTCAGCCTGCACATGATCCAGGTCGGCCAATTCAGCGTCGCGCCCCAAGCGTTAGCCCTGCTCGGCGCGGCCCTGGGCTTTCTCGTCTACAACGTCGCGCCGGCGCGCGTCTTCTTGGGGAGCAGCGGCGCGTTCCTGCTCGGCTATCTGATGGGCGCGCTGGGCCTGATCGCCGGGGGGCGCGTCGCCACCGTGCTGCTGGTGATGGGCATCCCCATCGTCGATGTGGCATGGACAATTCTGGATCGCTGGCGGCACGGCGACAATCCCCTCCGAGGCGACCGTCGCCACCTGCACTTCCGCCTGCAAGACGCGGGCCTCGCGCCGCGCGTCATCGTCAACGTCTATTGGGGATTCTGCGCCCTGGCCGGCACGCTGGCCCTGCTGTTGCCCTCCGGCCTCTACAAGCTGGTGGCCCTGGCCCTGTTAAGCGGCGCGACCCTGGCCCTGCTATTGTATCTGAGCGATAGATCATAGCCTGACGCCTAACGCCTGCCATTTGCAACTTACCATTTGCCATTCAAAAAAGGAGATCCATGTCACAAAAACTATCTTTACACGGTATTTTCCCCGCCCTGGTCACGCCCTTCGCCACCGACCAGAGCCTCGACGAAGACGTCCTGCGCGGCTTGGTGCAACACCTCGCGCCGAACGTAAACGGCTTCGTGGTCAACGGTACCACCGGCGACTTCCCGCTGTTGAGCGCGGAGGAGCGGAAGCGGGCCATCGACATCGTGGTGCAGGCCGCGCCGCGCCATCCCGTCATCGCCGGGACAGGCGCAATCGGCACCCGCGAGGCCATCGCGCTGACGCGGGACGCGGAAGAGGCGGGCGCGCGCGCCGTGTTGGTGGTCGCGCCGTACTACCTGCGTCCCACACCCGCCGGGCTATACGCGCACTTCGCCGCGCTCGCGGAGGCCGTCCCGACTATGCCCATCATCCTCTACAACTTCCCGCAACTCGTGGGCCAACCCATTCCCGTGGACGTAGTGCGCCGCCTCGCCAGGAGCCACAAGAACATCGTCGGCCTCAAGGATACTTCGGGCGATATGAGCTATATGCAGGCGGTGTTGCGCGCGACTGCGAACAAATCCAGCGTCTTGGTGGGCCGGGGCAACTTGGTGCTTCCCGCGCTGACGATGGGCGCGGTCGGCGCGATCCTGGCGGCGGCGAATCTCGTCCCGGAGACCTACCAAACGTTGTACCAGGTCATCGAGGAGGGTGACGTGCCCGCCGCTCAGATGCTACAGACGGCCCTCCACCCCGTGACCGAGCTGATCGGGCGCTATGGGAGTCTCGCCGTGCGCGCCGGGCTGAAGCTCCAGGGCATCGACGTGGGCGAACCGCGTCTGCCCTTGCTGATGGACAACGTGCCGACCGCCGACGAACTGGCGTGGCTGGACGATGCCTTGAGCGACCTGGCTAACTTTTGAGCTGATCTGACCACGATGCGCCGTTACGTTTTCGCGTTAGGATGCCTCGCGCTGCTGCTGGCCGGCTGCGCGCGCGCCACGCCCACACCTCCGCCGCCACCGACGGTCACGCCGACGCCGCTGCCAACGCCGCTACCAACGCCCACGCCGGAGCCGGAACCGCTCCGGCTGGTCGTGTGCTCCTCCGAGCCGGTGGCTGTCAGCCCGTTTTTGCCGTCACAGGCCGGGAATGATCTGCTCGCGCTCTTCTTGGAGCCGCCGGTGGCGCGGGTCAACTACCAGTGGACGCCCCGGCTGGTGGAACGGGTGCCCACGCTCGAACACGGGGACGTGATCACGCGGATGGTCACGGTCTTCGAGGGCGCGCGCTATGCCGAAAACGGCGCCATCCGTATCCACGAGGGGAGCGTCCCCCTGGAGTTGCCGCAGCTTACCGTCACCTTCACGCTCAAATCCAATCTGCGCTGGTCTAACGGCGAGCCTCTCGATGCTCAGGACTTCATCTTCAGCTATCATCTGGCCCAATCCAACGAAGCCTACGGCACCTGGCATCAACTGGTGAAGCGGACGGCGCGTTTCGTGGCGCTGGACTCGCGGCATCTGCAATGGGTGGGCATCCCCGGCTTCGTCACCACCGACTATCCCGGCTTCCTCTTCCCGCCGCAACCCGCGCACCGCTGGCAAGGGCAGATCCTCGGTCAGATTGTGCAGGATCGCACACCGCCGGCTACGGGGCCATTCAAAATCACAGCCTGGGAAGCCCACCGCGAGGTGCGTCTGGAGCGCAATCCCTATTATCACGGCGATGCCCCCAAGTTGGACGAGGTCATCGCGCGCTTCCCGCAGCAGTCGCTGGAGCACTGGCCCCGGCTGCTCACCGAAGGCCAGTGTGACGTGATCTTGCCCGATCCGGTTAATGCAACCGACTGGCGTACCTGGGCGACCCTGGCCTTTCAGCGCGAGGCCGTCATCTGGGCCAACGCCGCGCCCGTGATGCTCCGGCTGGACATCAACCTCGATCCGCTGCGGGATGCAGCCTCGCCGCTGGCCGATCTGGACGTGCGGCAAGCCATCGCGCGGTGCATCGACCGCGAGAAGTTGAGCACCGTGCTGCCCGGCGAGGCCCTCATCCCCGCCGATGGGTTCATCCCGCCGGGGCATCCGGCCTACCGCGCGACCCGCTCGCCCCACGATCCCGAAGCCGCCCAGGCCGCGCTCGAAGCCGCTGGCTGGCACGCGCCAGACGACGACGCCATCCGCACCGCGCGCGGCGTCCAGGGCATCGCCGACGGCACGCCGTTGAGTATCACGATGCACCTGGCCCCGCAGTATTTTGTCACGGCGGCGCACATCGCGGCGGATCTGGAGCAATGCGGCGTGGGAGTGCAGCCGCTACTCACCGAAATGCAATTGCTGTATGCCAACACCGAGGCCAGTCCGCTCTTTGGACGCACCTTCGAGATGGCGCTCTTCGGGTGGCAGGCGGAAATCCCGCACATCTGCGGCGCGTGGTTCTCCAGCCACATCCCCTCCGCAGAAAATAACTGGGCTTACGAGAACGTGAGCGGCTTCGCGTCCGAGGCTTACGACGCCGCCTGTGAACGCGCCATTCAAGCGGTCGATCCCGCGACGCAACAAGCCGCGCTGCGCGAAGCCGAGGCCCTCCTGAACGCGGAACTGCCGACGCTCTTCCTCACCTGGCGGCCCTATTGGTTCATCGCCCGCCCCAAAGTCCAGGGCGTGCGTCCCGACGCTTCCGCTACAGGCGCGCTCTGGAACATCGGGGACATTTATCTTGGGGATTGAGGCAAGCTGACTGGCTGGCTCGCTCTACGCTTCGCCGCCCCCGGGGACGGGGGGACTAGTACAGCGCGGCGGAAGTCCCTCCCCAGTTAGCCCCGCTCAGAGCGGATCGTCAGATCCGCGACTACGCGGC
>SLSP01000340.1 GCA_007130345.1 Thermoflexales bacterium | reverse complement strand
CGTAGCCCAGACATTTTGGTCTGGGTAGCGGGCCAGAAAGCCTGCGCTACGTAGGCCAGACATTCTGGTCTGGGTAGCGGGCCGGAAAGCCCGCGCTACGTAGGCCAGCAGGCAGGCAAGTCTGGTTACAAACCGAGATTAGGTGTATAATGGGATTGAGTTATACACATAGAAAAGGTGGTTAGAAATGGGAGAGGATACTCAGCGGATCAACGTGATCTTCCCTACAACGCTGCTTGAAGAACTCGACGCGCTTTTACCTCCTCGGAAGCGAAGCGAGGTGATCGTCGAGGCGACCGGGTACTATCTCGCGCGTCTCAAGGTACTGGCCGCGCTCAAAGAGAGCGCCGGCGCGTGGAAATCAGCCGAGCATCCCGAACTGGCGACGCCCGACGACGTTAATCACTGGCTCGAAACGCTGCGCTCTTCCTGGCGGCGGGTGCCGCTTTTTGCAGAGACCTCGGATGCGTGATTACCTGCTGGATTCCAACGTGCTCATCCAACACCTGCGAGGTCACGAACCGACGACATCGCTGCTAACGCGCCTCGCGCTCAACGGTCAATTGGGCCTCGCCGCCATCTCGCGCACCGAGGTGCTGGCCGGGATGCGTCAGCATGAGCGCGACGTTACGCTGCGGTTCCTTGATGCTCTGGCTTGCTATCCCCTGGACGCCGCTGTGGCTGACCTGGCCGGGGAGCTGGTGCGACGCCATCGTCGGCAGGGCGTGACGCTCGATATTCCCGACGCCATCATCGCGGCCACGGCGTTGCATCACGAACTGGTATTGTTGACCTACAATTCCCGACACTTTCCTATGCCGGAGCTTCAGCGTTACGCTCAAATGCCGGCTTTGCCATGATACGCGAAGAGGATGGCTTAAAGTGACAGAACAGACTATGCAACTCGACTCCCTGGATCAAAAACTCGCGGTAGCCTTTCCCGGTCGCGTGGTGCGCAAAGACCTGGTTCATCAGACCAAATCCGGCTTTAACGTGCCCGTCTACGTTTTGGAATATCTGCTAGGACAATACTGCTCCTCCACCGATCCGGACGTTGTCGCCAAAGGGCTGGATTACGTGCGTCAGACCTTGAGCCGCAACTACGTTCGCGCCGACGAGAGCGAGAAGATCAAGGCGCTCACCCGGCAAAAAGGCCGCCATCGCATCATCGACAAGGTCCGCGTGCGCCTGGACACCCAAGCGAACCGCTTCTGGGCCGAACTCGTCAATATGGGCGTGCGGGATGCCGTCATCGAAGATGAGACCGTCCATCAATATGACAAATTGCTGCTAGGCGGGATTTGGGCGATGGTGGATTTGACCTACGACCCAGAGTTCCACGCGGCGGGTGCGACCCGGCCCTTCATCATTGAGCGGCTCAAGCCCATCCAACAGCCCTCAACTCAGATGGATGAGTACCTCGCTGCGCGGGCGACCTTCAGCCGCGACGAATGGCTGGATGTGCTGCTGCGCACTATCGGAATGGAACCGAGCCACCCTGATTTCTCGTTGCGGCAGAAATTGCTCTTTCTGGTGCGGATGATTCCGATGGTCGAAAGCAATTACAACTTGCTCGAACTCGGCCCGCGCGGGACGGGCAAAAGCTACCTCTTCCGCGAAATCTCTCCCTTTGCCATCCTGGTTTCCGGCGGGCAGACGACGGTGGCCCAACTCTTCATGCATCTGGGCACGGGCAAGGTGGGCCTGGTGGGGCTGTGGGACGTGGTGGCCTTCGATGAGGTCGCTGGCGTGCGGTTCAAGGACGCTGTGGGTATCCAAATTCTCAAGGATTATATGGAATCGGGCAGTTTCTCGCGGGGCAAAGAGGAGGTTCCAGCAGGAGCTTCCATCGTCTTCAATGGCAACATCGATGGCGACGTGCAGCAGTTGGTCAAGACTTCGCACCTGCTTCAACCGCTTTCCGATCAGATGCAGGATTTGGCCCTCATCGACCGCATCCACTACTACCTTCCCGGTTGGGAGATGGCAAAGATGCGCACGGCCTACCTGACCCGGCATTATGGCCTGGTGGTGGATTACGCCACCGAAATCTGGCGCGGCCTGCGCAAAACCTCGTATGCCGATGCCATTGACCGTTTCTTTCAACTGGGCAGCCATCTCAATCATCGGGATGTGCGGGCCGTGCGGAAGACTGTCTCCGGCTTGCTCAAGCTACTGCATCCTGATGGCGCCTTCACACAAGACGAGGTGCGGGAATACCTGGCCCTGGCTCTGGAAGGACGCCGGCGGGTCAAAGAGCAGTTGCGGCGGATGGGCGGGTTGGAGTTCTGGGCCGTGAACTTCTCCTACATTGATATGACCACGCTTCAGGAGACTTTTGTGGCCGTGCCGGAACAAGGGCAAGGCGGGCTGATCACGCCCGGCGCCCCCGATCCGGGCGTAGTTTACGCCGTGGGCAGCGACCAGGTTGACGGCCGGCTGGCGATCTTCCGCCTGGAAGCGCAGGCATCCCAGGGCAACGGCAAGCTGGCGATCACCGGGACGCCTTCGCGTGCGATGCGCGCCGCCTTCAAGACCACGCACACCTACCTGCAAGCCAACGCCGCGCATCTGGGCACGGGCCGCGACGCGACGGCCTACGACCTGCACGTCCAGGCGGTCAACCTGATGGGCATCAACGAAGGGGGCGAGGTTGGCGTCGCCGCGTTCGTGGCGATGGTCAGCGCGTTGTTGGGCAAGCCCGCCCTTGAATCCCTGGTTGTCCTGGGCGAGATGAGCTTGCGCGGGGGGGTGCAAACCGTCGGCAACCTGACCGAGCGGCTCCAACTGGCGATGGATAACGGCGCCAAACGAATTTTGATCCCGACCGAGAGCAAACGCGCGCTCTTCGACGCGCCTTCTGACGTGTTGGACAAACTCCAAATCATCTTCTACTCCGATCCCATCAACGCGGCCTTCCGCGCGTTGGGGTTGGATTGATTGACAGACATAGTCCACCAAATCGGGCGTATGAAGCACGAGGACAAGTTAGGACGAAAACCGTTGAAACGGAGAGATAGTATGGAAATCGAAGCGATTCTGAAAGAACTGGAGCGTCTCGGCGATCATTTCCCGCGTGAGGCGTTAGAAGCCGCGCTCGCGCAACGGGAGGCGAGCACGCCGCACTTGCTCCAGGCCGTGGAGGATGCGACGCGCAACATCGGCCGGGGAATGCCGGATGAAGCGTATGTGCTGCTGTTCTACGCGCTCTACCTGCTGGCGCAGTTCCGGGAGGAGCAGGCTTATCCCCTCATCGTGGAGCTTTTTTCCACTCACGATGAGGCTTTGTTTGATGCTAACCTCACGTTTGTCACGGAAACATTGGCGCGGGTGCTGGCCTCGGTCTCTGGCGGGGACATGCGCGGGATACAGTCCTTGATAGAGAATCCTGAGCTTAATGAGTACGTCCGCGCCGCAGCGTTGAGGTCCCTGGTTTGCCTGGTGGTCAATGATTTGCAGCCGCGAGACGCGGTCATAGCGTACTTCCAAAGCCTGTTTCGAGAGCGATTGGAGCGAAAATACACCTTCGCCTGGGATGTCCTGGTTGGTTGTTCTCTGTCTATCTATCCTGAAGAGTTGATGCCCGATATCCGGCAGGCTTTTGCCGATGGTTTTGTCGATGATCCTGGGTACATTGACCTACCCTATATTGAAGAGAGTTTGCCGACGGGCCGAGAGGCTACCCTGGCCAAAACCCTTCGGGACCGGCATCATCAGCTCATCGATGATATGATCGGTGAGATGGAAGGCTGGATGTACATCCCGCTGGATGCGTACCCCTCAGAGACCGAATCGGACTACGTTCAGCAGCCCAGCGTGGCGCCGATGCCCACGCAGAAAAAGGTCGGGCGCAACGCTCCCTGCCCCTGTGGGAGCGGCAAGAAGTATAAGCACTGCTGTCTCAGGAAGTGAAGGGGTAGGTTTGCGAGAAATGGTATGGTCTCTATGACCAGAATGACGCCGACTGAAATCGAAGCGTTCTTGCGCGCGCCGCGCCACGCTGTGCTCGGCGTGAATCGCGGGGAGGGGCCGCCGCACCTCAGTCCCGTGTGGTATCACTACGATGAAGGTGTCTTCACCATCAGCATTACCACGGCGACGGTGAAGTACCGCCTGCTGCGCCGCGATCCGCGCGTGAGCTTGTGAATCGACGGCGGGTATCCCGACTACCGGACGGTGCTGGTCGCAGGCGTGGCGGAACTGCGTCCCAACGACGAGGCTGCGCGCTGGCGCATCATCCGCCGCTACTACGAGAATGAGGCCGACGCGCGGCGCTACGCCGAATCCACGCGGGGTGCGTCGCACGTGCTGGTGGTGGTGCGGGCGGATCGTGTCAGCGGGCAGGATTTCAGTTGAAAGAGGCGCTTGTAGAGCGCGGGAACGACGTTGCGGTCAATGATGTCAATCGTGTCAATCGTGTCAATCGTGTCAATTGAGCGTTATTCTGTGAGGGCTAACTGATCGCACAACAATAATTATGCGTTGACTTCATCACAAAACCTTGTAAAGATGGGGCTATCAGGGCTGTTTTACGAGGGTTTGCTGTGTTAAAACTCGTCGCATAAATCAGTATCCCGAGCAAGAGGTCTCCATCAGCGCGTGGGACGCGAGGGCCTGCGCCGGGTCCAGCTCGGCTTTGGCGTCGAAGAGGGCTCGGCTGACAGGAGGGCAGGCTTCGGCCGGGCGTGCGTTGCTGTGTGCAAATGAAGTAGCGGCTTAGGTGGTATGTGTCAAGGAATTTTTGCCCCTTGCGAGGCCGAAATGAACCATGCCAATAAGTGGTATCGGGATTAGGCTTTGGAGGATTAAAATGGATAAAAAATGCATGCATTTCACTCTGCTTACTCTGATTGTATTGATAACTGCT
>SLSP01000458.1 GCA_007130345.1 Thermoflexales bacterium | reverse complement strand
TGCCAGGCGCGGTTATATCCGGCAGAATTCGGAGGGCGGATGGCGCGTCACCGGCGAGGTGATGCTGTGGTTCGTCGCCGACACGTTGGTTCAGGCACTCCGCACCGATAGTGAATTGGGGGCGCTATTCCGCGCGCAGTGTTGGGACGGGCTATTCACCAAAGAGGAACGGGAGCAATTCAAAGACGCGGTGCAATCTCTGCGGGCGCTGCTGAAAGACAATGTGGACAACTTCGTCAAGGTGGCGTCTTTGATTAAGGGCGGGTAAGTCGTGAGGTGACTCGGAATGCCCGCCTGCTCAGAGGGAGATAGCAGCTTCCTGGTGAGCAGAGGGTTACAGGTCTCCGCACGCAACCGGGACGCTCTTTGAGCGTCCCGGTTGTGCTGGTCTCGTAGCTAACGGTATCTTACCCCATCTCCAACCAATTCTCCCCGACCTCCACATCCACCTTGAGCGGGACGCGCAGGTCGAAGCTCCTCTCCATCACCTCCGGGTGATGGGGTGAATGAGCGACAGGCGACGCCGCATCACAACTCATCCGCTGAGTGCAGCAGCGATTCGAACAGGGAGGGCGCAATATAAAAGCCGGCCAGTGTCTGCAAATCTTTCAGTGCGCTTTCCAGGGACACGATATGCCCTTCGCGTTTGGCGCGTAACAAAATCCCCAACACACCGGTCACCTGAAGCTCCAAAGTCTTCGCCGCCAGCCGACCTTCGCGTTCATCGAGTAGCAGCCAGCCGGCTTGTGTCTGCGCAGCCAACGCGATAGCCTCAGCTTCTCCGGCATCCAGTGTTCTTCGCAACAACTGCACCAGAGCACAATCCGCCACCGCTTGTACTTGAATCCATCCTTGGTTGAGAGCTTGGCGCAGGGCTATAGAACCGGGGAGCGACTCGTCAACCCGCAATTCTTCCAAGACGGCAGGCGGGATATTTACTGCTCCAAATTGCTGCTTGACCAGGGCAAGTTGCCCAATGATCGCCAAATTGAGCAAGGGCGAAGTGTTACTGATGGTCCGCATAGGTCAGATCATCCGCCAATTCTTCTGCCTCATAATGCCGGGGGATAGCGCGCGCGCCTAATAGTTGCCCAAATTCGTACTTTTCCATCCCCGCCAACTCGCGGGCTTTGCCCAAAGCCAGATAGCCGCGTTGATACAAAACCACTGCCAGTTCTTTCCGCAACTCAGGCCCTACTTGCTCTTCCGGCAGGCGTATCGCCTGGACAATGCTCTGAGGAATGGTGAATGCAATGCTCATTATGCCCTCCTTAATTGCAGCCGCCGGTCATCTACCATTATAGCCGCAATCGACATGCTTTGGAAATCGCAGCACGATTTCGTGGTGGATGCTACCCCATCTCCAACCAATTCTCCCCGACCTCCACATCCACCTTGAGCGGGACGCGCAGCTCGAAGGCCCCCTCCATCGCCTGACGGATGAGGCCCGTGACGGCCTCGACTTCGCCGACGGGGACTTCCAGCACCAGTTCGTCGTGTACCTGGAGAATCATCCGCGCCTCGGATGCGGCGTCGCGCAGCAGTTCGTCCAGCCGAAGCATCGCCAGTTTGAGGATGTCCGCCGCGCTGCCCTGGATGGGCGCGTTGATCGCCATCCGCAAGGCGGCCTCGCGGCGATTCGTCGGCGTCCGGCTGCCTGGCTGGAGTTCCGGGAAGTACCGGCGGCGATTGAGCAGGGTCTCGACGTAGCCCTGCTCGGCGGCCTCGGCTTTGACCGCGTCCATGTAGGCGCGCACGCGGGGGAAGCGCGCGAAGTACCGGGCGATGAAGTCCCGCGCCTCCTCGACCGAAATGCCCAATTGCCGCGACAGTCCGTACTCCCCCTGCCCGTACACCAGGCCGAAGTTGACGGCCTTCGCAATCCGCCGCTGGTCGTAGGTCACGTCGGCGAGGGGCACGTCGTAGATAGCCGCCGCCGTCGTCGCGTGGATGTCCTCGTCGCGCTGGAACGCCTCAATCAGCCCTTCATCCTCGGAGACGTGGGCCAGCACGCGCAGTTCCACCTGCGAGTAGTCGGCGCCCACCAGCCGCCAGCCCTCCTCGGCGACGAAGGCCCGCCGCACCCGGCGGCCCTCTTCGGTGCGGATGGGGATGTTCTGCAAGTTGGGGTTGGCCGAGGAGAAACGCCCGGTCACGGTGCCGGTGGTGTTGTAGGACGTGTGAACGCGCCCGGTCTCCGGGTTGACCAGTTCGGGCAGCGCCTCGACGTAGGTGGATTGCAGCTTAGATAGCTCGCGGTGCGCCAAAATCAGCTTGACGAAGGGATGCGCGTGTTGCAACTTCTCCAGCACGCTGGCCCGCGTGGTGTAGTAGCCGCTCTTGGTCTTGCGCACGCCCTTCGTGGGCAGTTTGAGGCGGTCGAAGAGTACCTCAGAAAGCTGCTGCGGCGAGTTGAGGTTGAACTCCGTACACGCCGCCGCGTAAATCTCCTGCTCCAGCGCGCGCAGCCGCTCGGCCAACTCCTCGGAAAGCTGCGCCAGCCACTCCGTATCCAACTTGACGCCCGCCCGCTCCATCGAGACGAGAATGGGCAGCAGCGGCATCTCCAAATCGCGGAAGAGGGCCAGCAGCGCGCGTTCCTCCAACTCGGCGCGGAGGATGGCCGCCAGCCGGTGGGTGAGGTCGGCGTCGGCCCCGGCGTAGGACACGACGTCGGCCAGCGGAACTTGGGCCATCGTCTGCGCCTTCCCCCGCCCGATGAGGTCGGCAATCGGCGTCATCTTGACGCCGAGGCGCGTCCAGGCCAGGTTCTTCAAGCCCAGGTCGGGCGAGGCGGGATTGATGACCCACTCGGCAATCATCGTGTCGAAGAGGTCGCCCGCCACCTCGAATCCGTGCCGCGCCAGCACCTCCATATCGTACTTGAAGTTGTGCCCCTGCTTGGCGATGCCCGCGTCCGCCAAAATCGGGCCGAGATGGTGCTGGACGATAGCCACATCGAGCACGGAGTCGCCGGGGGGGGATTGCGTGGGGATGTACCACGCCACGCCCTCGCGGTCGGTGAGCGAGATGCCCACCAGCTCCGCCGCCATCGGGTCGGTGGACGTGGTCTCGGTGTCCACGGTGAGCGTGGCGACTTCGGCCAGTTGCGCAACCAGCGCGGCCAGCGCGTCCGCGTCCGCCACCAGGTGGTAGTCGCCCAGGGCGGCTTCCGGGCGGGCGGGCGTCGCCACCTTGCCGGAGCCGAAGAGCGAGAGCTGGCCCTCGGTTTGCGCCGCGCCCGGCAATCGATTGAGCAGGCTGCGGAAGCCCAACTCCTGCATCAGCGCCACGACGCGGTCGCGGTTGAAGCCCACGTCGAAGGCGGCGGCGTCCAAATCCAGCGTGACGGGGGCATCGCGCACGATGCGGCCCAGCTTGCGGCTCAGGTAAGCGTCGTCGCGCCCTTCAGCAAGCGCGTTGCGGTAGCGGGCGGTGTGCTCGTCGAGGTGCGCGTAGATGGCGTCGAGGTCGCCGTACTCCTTGAGCATCCCAATCGCGCCCTTCTCTCCGACGCCCTTGACGCCGGGGATGTTGTCGGAGCGGTCGCCCATCAGCGCCTTGAGGTCGATGAGTTGCTCCGGCGACAGTTCGTACCGCTCGCGCACCTTCTCCGGCGTGTAGTAGCGCGTGTCCGAGAAGCGGCGGCCCGATGTGAGCACGGTGACGCGCTCGTCCACCAGTTGGAGCGCGTCGCGGTCGCCGGTCACGATGAGCACGTCCAGCCCCTCCGCCTCGGCCTGGCGCGAGAGCGTGCCGAGCAGGTCGTCAGCCTCGTAATCCTCCAACTCCACAATGGGGATGTCCAACGCGGCGACCAGGGCGCGGATACGCCGGAATTGGTTCCGTAACTCCTCCGGCATCTTCTCGCGGTGCGCCTTGTACTCCTCGTACAGCCGCGCGCGGAACGACGGCCCCTTGTCGAAGGTGACGATGATGTGCGTCGGGTGCTGCTCTTCCAGCACGGTGAGCAGCATTGAGGTGAAGCCGTAGGTGGCGTTGGTCAGTTCGCCCTGGGCCGTCTGCAAGCTGGCGGGCAGCGCGTGGAAGGCGCGGTAGGCCAGCGAGTGGCCGTCAATGAGCACGATTTTGGGGTGTGGCATAAGGGGTTCCTCCTGATGCGAATGGCGAATAGCAGGGGAGCGCCAGCATCTTGCTGGCATGATACCGTCTGGATGCCAGGACAGACCTGACGGGTTTTGTAAACCCATCAGGTCTTTGCGCGGGGGATGATGGTTAGTGTTTGGCGATAATCAAGCCGGAGGGCGTCTGCTGCTCTGGGCTGGAAGGCGGTTCTGGCTTCTCCGGTGGCTGCGGGCGTTGCGATTGTCTCTGCGCGCGCTTGGGGAGGTACTGTTTGGCGAGATCGCGGATGGCTTCCAGGCGCGCGGTGTCGTCCGCGTCCCCAACGTCCTGGCTAGAGGTAATCAGGTCGTCCAGGAAGTGGAAGAAGTACGGGGTCAGCACCTCGCGGTGGGTTTCTAGCATTTGCCGGACGTGTTCATCAGAGGTCAGCATCAGAACCCGGCGCAGCAGAACGGCTTCGGGCGGCATCGTCTCTTCCTGGATTTGGTTGATGACGCGGGCGACTTGCTGCAAGGCTTCGAAGCGCGCCTGATTGCCGGCGTTGTGGGCGGCTGTCAATTCGGAGCGCAGCACGAAGGCGAAGGCGTCGTCGATTTCCGAGCGGTGGCTGCGCGCCATTTTGAGCGGCTCTTCGGTCTTCAGGAGCTTTTCCAGTAGCATAGCTCGCGCGCGGGCGACATTCTGGCTGGCTTTGGCGAGGTCTTCCCGGATGTTGAGGATTTGCCGCCGCAATGCCAGCAAGTTTTCCTTCTCCTCCGCAGTTTCCGCAGACTCGATGCGCTGCACAAAC
>SLSP01000198.1 GCA_007130345.1 Thermoflexales bacterium | reverse complement strand
ACCGTGTGCATCGGCACGGAACCGCGTTCCCTCTACCCCTACGCCGATCCGTCCGGCGCAGCCGCGCTGATCCGCGAAGCGCTATACGATGGCCCCATCGACATCCTGGGCTACGCCTACCACCCGGTGATCCTCGAAAAGCTCCCCTCCCTGGCCGATGGGGATGCCCGCGTCGCGGAAATCGCGGTGGCGCGCGGCGACCGCGTTATCGACAGCGCGGGCAACATCACGCCCCTGGTAGAAAACGTCCGCGTCCGCCCGGCCGGCTGCCGCGATGAGGACTGCGCCGTGACCTACGACGGTTCGCCGCTGACGATGGATCAACTCAGCGCCAGCTTCACGCTCAAGCCCGACCTCCGCTGGGCCGACGAAACCCCGGTCACAGCGGCGGATTCGGTCTTCAGCTTCGAACTGGCCCGCGAGGCCACCGAGATCGCCGCGCCCTGGTTCGAGGAACGCACCGCCAGCTACATCGCGCAAGACGAACGCACCGTCACCTGGACGGGCATCCCCGGCTTCCTGCCTGGGGATTACGCGCTGACCTTCTGGACGCCGCTGCCAGAACACGCCTGGCGTTACTATTCGCCGGAAGAGGTGCTCGGCAAGCCCGATGTCAACCGGACGCCCTGGGGCTATGGCGCGTATCTCGTCGAGGCGTGGGAGGACGGCGCGCATATTCAATTGCGGCGCAATCCGCACTACTATCGCGCCGCTGAGGACTTGCCCAACTTCGACCAGCTCACCTTCCGCTTCATCGACCCCCGCAATCCCGCAATGGGCCTTGATGCCCTGGAAGATGGCCGCTGCGACGTGTTGACCGCCGACACCAACATCGCGGAGGACTGGGAACGCCTGCAAGCGCTGGAGACGGAGGGCAAAGCCCGCGTCTATGTGACAGCCGGCCCGGTTTGGGAGCACATCACCTTCAGGACACAGGCCGGCGCGAACGACACCCGGCCCCTCTTCTTCGCCGATGCCCGTACCCGACAAGCCGTCGCGCACTGCCTCGACCGCGCGCGCCTCATCGACGAGGTGCTCGGCGGCCTCAGCCCCGTCCCCGATGCCTACGTGCCCGCAGAACACCCCTACGTCCCCGACGACATCACGCGCTACGCCTTCGACCCCGATCACGGCGCGGCCCTGCTCGAAGCCGCCGGCTGGCACACCGCGAACGATAACGACGTGCGCGAGGCGCGGGGCATCGAGGGCATCCCCGACGGCACGCGCCTGAACGTGCTGTACCGCACCACCACCTCCGCCCTGCACCGCGAGATCAGCGCGCGGGTGGTGGACGATCTGGCCTGGTGCGGCTTCGAGGTCTTTGTCGATGCGTTGGAGCCGGCGGAATTCTATGCCACCGGCGCGGGATCGCCCCTCTATGGGCGGGACTTCGACATGGCGGGCTTCGCGTGGCTAGGCGGCGTCGAACCCGCGTGCGAACTATACAACAGCGCGCACATCCCCGGCTCCGCCAACCATTGGGATGGCGACAACGTGGGCGGCTATCACAACCCGGACTACGACGCCCTCTGCCATCAAGCCCTCAGCACGCTCCCCGGCGAGGCCGAGCACGCCTCGGCCCACCGCGCGGCATTGCGCCTCTTCGGCGAGGAACTGCCGGCGCTGCCGATCCTGCTGCACCCGCGCATCTCCGCCACCCGGCCCGACCTCGGCGGCTTCCAGGTCGATCCGCTGGCCCCGGAAACTTGGGCTATCGAGGTCTTTGAGATTGTTCCGCCGGACTCAAACTGACCTATGAGTCCCCTGAAAAAAGTCCAAAAATCCGATTTTTCCACACGCAACCTACTACCTATATGAAATTCGCACGCGAAAAATCTACATCTAGTATCAAATCTCTAAAAAATCGGATTTTTTAGGGTTCTTTCAGTAGAGTCACCTATGGCATCGCACCTTTTCGGCTGATTTTCGTCAATCAACCAATCCATCTACTATCAACGGAGGGTATCTATGAAAATTTTGGTTTTGGGAACGGGCAACATGGGCTGCGGCGTGGTCTGGGACCTGGTGCAAAATGAAGCGGTGACAGAAGTAGGGCTGGTGGACATCTGCGAGGACACCCTCGATGAGGTCAAAGAACTGGCCGATGCGTGTGCATTCGCCATCCCGGAGATCAAGGTCAAACTGCACCACGCGGACGTCACCAAGCTAGACGAGATCGTGCCGCTGATGGCGCGCTACGATGTGGGCATCATCACACTGGCGAACCGCTATCTCAGCTACCAGGCCCTCGAAGCGGCGATTGAGGCCGGGCTGGACGTGGTGGATATGCTCGAAGAGTACCACCGCCGCCCCGATGAGGACGAAATCGAGGGGCTGAGGGTGCCGGAGGGGATGACGCTCGAACAGTACGGCGATTGGCTGCACGCGCGCGCCCTGGAACGCGGCGTCCTGCTGCTGGATGGGATAGGCTTTGCGCCGGGATTGAGCAACGTCGTCGTGGAAGCGGGCATCCGCCGGCTCGATGTGGCCGAGAAAGCCGTGGCCCGCGTGGGCGGCATCCCTAGCAAAGAGATCGCCGACCAGCACCCGCTGCGCTACGTCATCACCTGGGCCTTCGCCCACGTCCTGCGCGAATACGTGGTCAAGGTGAACGTGCGCCGCAACGGCCAGGTGCTCAAGGTCAACGCGGCCACCGAGCTAGAACGCTTCCACTTCCGCCACTTTGGGCAAGATGAGGAACTGGTCTGCGCCATCACGCCGGGGATGCCGAGTTTCATCTTCACGCATCCCGAACTCCAGGAATTCTCGGAGAAAACCATCCGCTGGCCCGGTCACTGGGTAGGCGTCAACGTGCTCAAAGATTGCGGCCTGCTTGATCTGGAACCCGTCGATTTCCAGGGCCAAACCATCGTCCCCCGCGAATTCCTGAACACGCTCCTCGAACCGCGCCTACAACCAAAGGCCGGTCAAATCGACGACGTGTGCGTGATGTGGTGCTCGGTGGAAGGGATACGCGATGGCCGCCCGGCGCGCGTCGATTACTACATGTGGGAGCAAGCCGACCTGGATAACGGCGTCACGGCGATGGCACGGACGACGGCGTTCCCGGCGGCTATCGCGGCGGTAATGATCGGCCAGGGCAAAATCACGCAGAAGGGCATCGTCCCGCCCGAAAAGGCCCTCACCGGCCCGCTCTACCTTGAATTCCTCGACGAATTGAAGAAGCGGGATATCCAAATTTTGGAAATCATCACGCTGCTAGATTGACCCGCCTGACGCCACCACGGCCCCCGAAACAACGGGGGCCTTTTTGATGGGATACGGACGCGGGCAGTTGTGTCTTCTCCACCTCAGTTTATAATGAACTATGCGCATAGTTCGTGACGTTTGACGTTTGACGCATGACGTTTGACGAGCCACGATCTTGCAGCAATTCTCTTTCAAACTTAAACCTTAACGCGGAGGCTATGATGACGGAATGGAATCAATCGTATGATGTGGTGGTTGTGGGCGCGGGGGGCGCGGGACTGGCGGCGGCTATCGCGGCGGCAGAAGCGGGGGCCTCGGTGCTGGTGCTGGAAGTGCTGGACAGCGTCCTCAAATCCAACACGGCGACCTGTGGCGGCGTGCTGATGGGCGCAGAGACCTCGGTGCAGCGCGAGGCCGGCGTCGAGGACTCCATCGAGGCATTTGAGGCGTACCTGGAAGCCGTCGGTGGCGGCTTCGATGATCCCGATCTGCGCCACCTGTGGGCCATCAAGGCCGGCGAGACGCTCGAATGGCTGAAGGAAATGGGCGTCGAGTTTCCCGTGGAATTCCTGTACATCTCCGGCGTCGAGCCGATGTTCGCCGAGGTGACGCCGCCCGTGGCGCGCGGCCACATCACCAACACGCGCAGCGGCAAGCCTATTGTGGAAGCGCTCTACCGCCGGGCGCAGGAGCTAGGCGTCGAATTCCGCTTCAAGGCGCGGGGCGAGCGCCTGATCGCAGACGCCGACGGCGCGGTGGTGGGTATCGCAGTCGCGCAGGACGGCGAGAGCCAGTCCATCGAGGCGCAACGCGGCGTGGTGCTGGCAACCGCCGGCTTCTCCCGCAACCCCGACCTGATCCGCAACTTTATGCCCAAGATGATGACCGGCGGTTCCTTCGGCTCCGCGTGGCAGCAGGGCGATGGCATCGTGATGGGCCAGGGCGTTGGCGCGCAACTGGTCAACATGTGGGTGCCGCAGGCCGCCGTCTTCGGCGTGCCCACCGTGCCGGGGATGACGCCGTGCATGGTCATCACCATCTGGGGCCAGCCCTGCGTGATGGTGGGCCAGGATGGCAAGCGCCACTTCCGCGAGGATATGTACTACGAGTTCCTCTATGACCGCATCGCCGAGTTGCCCGGCGGGATGGTGTGGACGCTGTGGGACGAGACCGTGACCGAATCCGGCAGCAACCGCATCGTCGTGCCGCCCTTCAGCGAGGGGCTGGTGGAGGAAGTCGAGCAGGGCTGGGTGATCAAGGCCGATTCCATCGCGGAACTGGCGGAGAAGCTGGGCATTGACCCGGCGACGCTAGAAACGACCCTGGCGAATTACAACGCCGGCGTCGCGGCAGGCGACGATGCGTTCGGCAAGCAAGTGGGCCTGGGCCAGATCAACAAGCCGCCCTTCTACGCGGCCCAGACCGTGCCCGCCGTCTGCGATACCGCCGGCGGCCTCAAAGTCGATACCGAAATGCGCGTCATCAACGTATACGACGAGCCGATTCCGGGCCTGTACGCGGCAGGGAGCACCACCGGCGGCTGGCGCGGCAAAATCTACCCCGGCAGCGGCACCGCCGTCTCCGTCGCCATCGGCTTCGGGCGCATCGCCGGGCAAAACGCGGCGCAGACCTCGTAGTGCGTGTTGCGTATTTCATATAGACCTGACAGGTTT
>SLSP01000509.1 GCA_007130345.1 Thermoflexales bacterium | reverse complement strand
TGTTGCGGTCGCGGGGCAGCCCGGCGCTGATGCTGTCGGCGAGGGTGTCGGCGGGCTGCGGCGTCATCTCCCACCCTTGCAGGCCGCGCTCCCACGCATCCACCAGCGCGGAGGAGCCGGCCGCCTGGATGCCCATAATCTTCGGCATGGCGTCAATCCAGCCGAGGGCGCGCAGGTCCTTCAGCCCCTTGTGGATGCCGCCGATGATGCAGCCATCCCCCACCGGCACGAAAATGCGGTCGGGCGCGATCCATTTTCCCTCGCCCTGAGAGGGAGAGGGACTAAGGGTGAGGGTCAACTGTTCGCAGATTTCCAGCGCGGCCGTCTTCTTGCCCTCGCTCATATAGGGATTGTAGCCCGTGTTGCGGTTGTACCAGCCGAATTCTTTGGCGACTTTGAGCGTCAACTCGAAGGCGGCGTCGTAGTTGCCGTCCACCAGCATCACCCGCGCGCCGTAGATGAGGTGCTGCGCGATTTTGGCCGGCGGCGCGGTCTTGGGGACGAAAATCACGGCCGGCAGGCCCACGCTCGCCGAGAGGCCCGCCAGGGCCGCCGCCGCGTTCCCGGTGCTGGCGGTGGTGATGATCTCCGCGCCGATTTCGCGCGCCTTCACCACGGCCACCGCCGAGGCGCGGTCTTTAAATGATGCTGTCGGATTGACGCCGTCGTCTTTGACCCACAGGTGCTTCAGGCCGAGCTGTTCCGCCAGGCGTGACGCGGGATAGAGCGGCGTCCAGCCCACGCGCAGCGGCGGGACGGGCGACTCCGGTTCCACGGGCATCAGCGGCTTGTAGCGCCAGATCCCCCCCCCTGCCCCCCCCCGTCCCCAGGGAGGGGTATCCGCCAGCGTCGCCGGGCTAATGCGCGCGGCGATGGCGTCGTAGTCGTACTGTACATCCACGATGCCGTCGTCGCCGTGCTCCGGGCAGACGTAGGCGATGTCGCCGACGCCATAGGTTTTCCCGCAGATGGTACATTTGAGACCAAGTACGTGATCCATTTTGACTCCTGTTTTTGAATGGAAGGAATTGTTCAGAGGTAAGACTGCTGACAATGAGTGTTATGGAACAAATAAGGGATCATTTCAATAACTCTGTCAGCAAATCCACCAAACCCGTGTAATCATAGGGTGGACGTTTGCGCACAGCTAACACATCCACAGTCGCCTCACGTTCACTAACCGTATAGACGATGCGCCAACGATCCAGGCGCAAGCGGTAAACTTTTGGTTCAGGTTCAGGTAATGAAAGCTGTTTGCTTTGCGCCGGATAGGGATTATTTGCCAGCGCGTCAATGGCGTGGCTAACGCGCTGGCGCATATTGCCCGGCAAGGTCTTTATCTCGCGCCACGCAGCAGGTGTGACGTACAAAATATAACGACTCATGCCAAATCTTCTTTAACGTCATCCCACTTAAGCCAGCCGGCGCGTCCCCGATCCCCGCCGGCGGCCTGGAGCGCCCCGTGCGCTTGCCGCGCAATATGCGTATCTTCCAGGTCTTCCAACCACGCGACGAGCGCTTCCCACTCGTCCCCATCAATGATTGCCAGCCGCTTTTCGCCGGCCGTTACAAATTGTACCGATTGCAGAACTTCTAATCCTGTTTGCATGACCTCCTCCTCGAAAGCGCGCTTTTATGATGGTGTCTCCGCGCTCCACAAATGCTCTAATGAGTAACTCGACTCGTAATTTCTCAATAATCTGGGGGAGGTTGCTTTGTAGCCGCGATTTCCAATCGCGTGCCAGGCGCGATATGGAAATCGCGGCTACCTACCCCCTATTTTTTGAGATGATACCTCGACTTGATCATGTTCGTGGAGAATACCCTGGGCGAGTAGCGCGTGATATTCTTCCGCCGTAAATCGCCGCTGATTATGCGCTTTCACCCGTCAACGCCCGCTCGAAATCCGCGATGACCTGGGCCTCCATCCCCACAATCTCCGCCAGCACGCGCAGCGGCGAGGGGAGCGGGTCTTGCCAGAGCCAGGCCACATCTAGCCAGAATCCCGGCAGCGCCGCCGAGGTGTAACGCCCGGTATGGCCGCTGAATTTCTGAAGGTAGTAGTTTTGCTGCAATTGATAGAATTCGGCATACTGCGCCTGCGGATCCAGCAGCCAGTATTCCGTCACGCCGCCTTCCGCGTATTCGTAGAATTTGATCCCCCGGTCGCGGTCGGCGCTTTCGGGAGAGATGATCTCGACGGCTAAATCTGCCGGGCCGTCCAGGTACGTGGCTTGCAGGCGCTCCAGATGCTCGCGTTTGACGAACATCAAATCCGGCTCGCGTCCATTTTGGAGCTTCATCTGGAAAGGCGCGGGGATGACTTCGCCCAACGCGCGGGATTGCACGTACAGATCGAGCAAATTGGTCAAGAACTTGGAAATCCGCTGATGTTGACTGCTCGCCGGTGAAGCCATAATAACTTTGCCCGCCTCCCATTCTGCTAAAGTATCCTCATCCGCCCAAGCCAAAAATTCTTGGTAGGTCATAGGCCGGGCTGCTGCATCCAACATTTCCTGAAAATACTGTTGCAATCTGTCCGTATCTGCGTGCGATGACGCGGGCATTTTCAACTGGATGGTTAATGTATCATTGAGCATATTGACCTCCTGAACAAAGCAAACCCGTTAACCTTCTAGCGATTCCAACTCCGCCGGATTCTCCAGCGCCGCGCGGCCGGCGGCGGTCAATTCCAACACCGCGCCGCCGTGATCGAGTTGGCGCGCGCTGATGAGGCCGGCGCGCTCAAGCTGTGCGAGCAGTTGCCCTATCGCTGCCGCCGAGCGGTAGGCCAGCACGCCGAAGCTCGGATGGGTGTGCATCCGCGCCGGGGCTTTCGCGTCGCCGCGCAGGATGTGGGTCAGATTGCGCCGTCCCCATCCCCACTGCGTGGAGGCCAGGCACGCGAGGATGGCGTGATGCTGTTCGCGCTCGCCCGGCAGGTCGTTCACCGAAGCCGCCTTGATGTCCACGCAGTTGTCGCACGCGGGGCAGCGTTCGATGGCCCGCCCACCGAGATAGGCGTTGAGATAGCCGTGACGGCAGCGACTGGTGCGCGCGTAGGCCGTGATCTCGTCGATGCGCTGCGCGGCGATGGTCTCGTGGCGTTCCAGCAGGGCGCTGACGCGCGCGGCGGCATCCTCCGGCGGCGGCAACAGTTCCAGGAGCACGTCCCGCCCGGAGAAGCGCCAGCCAATCCACCCCTTGTCCGCCCATTCCAGCAGTTGCAATTCCAGCCTAGCCAGCGATAGGCCCGCGTCTTGCGCGACCTGGGCCAGGTCGATGGTCAGCCATTGCTCCTGGCGCAGGCGCGCGGCCTCGCAGAACGCAGCGAGCGCGGCATCATGGCGCACATCCGCCGTCATCAGGCGGACGTGCGCGGCTCTGGGGACATCAGGGCCGCGCCGGAGCAAGGCGGCCTCTTCCAGCAGGCTCAGGGCCACGCGGATTTGCACGGCGTCGGCTTGCAGGTCGCGCTCCAAATCGCCGAGGGCCATCCGCCCCCAACTCGCGCCGTTGAGGCGCTTTTGCACGGCGGCGTAAACCGCGCGCAGGAACTCGACGGCCAGCGCGTCGCGGTTCAGCCGTCGCGTTAGCGTGCCGCGATCCGCCGGAGCGTACATCAGCAGGCAGCGGGAGGGGAGACCGTCCCGCCCGGCGCGGCCGGCCTCCTGGTAATAGGCTTCGAGCGAAGGCGGCGGCGCAAAATGAACGATGAAGCGAATGTCGGGTTTGTCGATACCCATCCCAAAAGCGATGGTGGCGACGACGACACGCGCCCGCCCGGACATAAAGTCGTCCTGCACCGCGTGGCGGTTGGGGATGCCGGCGTGGTAATGGGTGGCGGCAATCCCCCGGCGTTGGAGCAGCGCGGCCAGGCGCTCGCAACGGTCGCGGGTTCCGGCGTAGATGATGCCGCTGCCTTCGGCGGCTTCGCAGAAGGCCAGCAGGTATTGGAGCTTGTCATCGGCGTTGCGCGCGTGGAAGACTTCGAGTTGCAAGTTGGGGCGCGTGATGTCCCCGGCCACGATGCGCGCCTCGGCGGCGGCCTTCTCGCTGGCGCTCAGGTGGCGGAGGATGTCCTGCCGCACGCGGGGCGGCGCGGTGGCCGTCATCGCCAGCAGTTGCGGGTTGCCCAGGGCCGCGCGCGCCTTGCCGAGCGCGAGATAGTCGGGGCGGAAGTCGTGGCCCCACGCGCTGACGCAATGCACCTCATCGACCACCAGGTAGTTGATCCCCGCTCGGCGGATGGCGTGCAGGAAAACGGGTTGCCGCAACCGCTCCGGCGCGGCGTAGATGAGGCGGTAGGCCCCGGCTTGCTCCAATCGCTCGCGTAACTCGTCGCCTTCGAGCGTGCTGTTGATGGTCGTGGCGCGGGCGCGCAGGCGCTCCGGCAGCGAATCAAGCTGGTCTTTCATCAGCGCGATGAGGGGTGAAATCACCAACGTCACGCCCCGGTCGGCCAGCAGCGCCGGGAGCTGATAGCACAGCGACTTCCCGCCGCCGGTGGGGAGGATGGTCAGCACGTCCTCGCCGCGCAAGACGCAGGCCATCGTCTCCACCTGGCCCGGCAACAGGTCATCGAAGCCGAACATGCGCCGCGCGGCCTCCAGGATGCGCTGGCGTTCTTCGGCGGTGACGGGGACTTGCTCGAAGGTAGGCAGGGATTCGGCGGGCGGCGGGGCGGGCGTGTCGCTCTCCCGGCGCGCGGATGGCGTCGCGCCGGTGAAATGCGCGCGCATCGCCGCGAGGTCTGCGGCGCGGACACGCTGCAACTGCGCCTCCAAATCGGCGAGGCGGGTGGCCTCGTGGCTGGCCTGGAAGTAGGCGTGCAACTGCCGCAAATAGCTGATGGAGAGCGGGCGCTCCTCCTCCGCCGTATTGAGCA